>DCDB01000024.1:14890-16179 GCA_002316215.1 Lachnospiraceae bacterium UBA1066
AATCAGGGAATGTAAAATCAGGACATGGATTTCATATACGGACATTTGCTGCAGAAGGAGCATCCATGACAAAAAAGAAACGGGACAGTCAGATTCCGGTAAAAGGCGGAGTGATTACACGGCATGAATACAGGGCATATGCACTCGGAGGTTTCGGTGAAAACATTATATACTGGTATACCAGCGGATACCTGATGCTGTTTTATACGGATATTCTGCTGGTTCCGGCCGAAGCGGTCGGTGTCATGTTTTTGATTACCCGGCTCTTTGATGCGCTGGATGATTTCGCTATGGGAGCTGTCATTGACAGGACACGGACGAAACGGGGAAAAATGCGTCCCTATCTGTTTGTTGCACCCGTGCCGCTTGCTGTTACGAGCACCTTGCTTTTTACGGCGCCGCAGCTGTCAGTGACGGGCAGAATTATATATATGTATGTGACCTACATCGTCTGGAGCATTTTTTATACAATAAGTGATGTGCCTTATACAAGTCTTGTCTCTGTGCTCAGTCCGCTGGCTGAGGAACGGACAAAACTGATTTCGTATTCAAAGCTTCTTGCATCTCTTTGTGCGTCGATTCCCCCGGTGCTGATTTCACTGCTTTCAATGCTGAAGGATCGCGGCGCTGCAGGGCTGTTTGCAAAGGACAATGCGAGAATATATTTAACTATCGCAGTTTTCTTTGCATTGATTATGGTGTGCTGCATGTATACCTGCTACAGCGGTACGAAAGAGCGCATCGTCCAGAGCGATGAAAAGCCGACATTTCGGGAATGTTTTCATTATCTGTTTGTGAATAAGCCGCTGATGCTGGTCATGCTGACAAATCTTTTAATGTTTCCCAGATCCATACAGGCCACCGTTCAGATTTATGTTGCAACTTATCTGATGGGCGGTGCACAGTGGGTGTTTTTTCTCGGAATTCCGATGGCTTTAGCGACTCTGGTGACGATGGCTGTTACGCCGAAAATCATTTCAAGGTTCGGCCCGTGGCAGACCTATGTCGGTTCACTCACGGTTTATATGATTCCATTTACGATCCTGTATTTTATCGGCTATACAAATCTGCCGATGATTGTTATTTTTTCCTTCCTTTATATCGTGACGACAGGTCCTCAGAGTATTGTCCCTTCCATCCTGATTGCGGACAGTGTGGATGCCATGGAGCTGAAAACCGGTCAGCGTGCGGAAGGGATGTCTTTTGCTGTACAGACTTTTATGGGGAAGGCAATTGCGGCCTTTCAGTCGCTGGCTGCCGGACTTATGCTGGCCTGGTTCGGCTACGTG
>DCDB01000267.1 GCA_002316215.1 Lachnospiraceae bacterium UBA1066
ATCCGGATCTGATCCGGGGCAGCAGGATCGTTGACACCCGGATGTGGCCCGGGGCGGCAGATACGGTGCAAAAGATGCGATGGGAATTCACGGGAGGTGGATACATATGTGGGTTTATGCCGTAATTCCGGCAGTTTATCTGGTTCTTTTCTTTTTTGCTAAGGGCCTCTTCATGGCCGCCGCCCGCTTTCTGAACCGAAATGTCTTAAGACGCTTCGGGATTCCGGATGAAAAGCTGCGCATTGCCCTGATGATTGTTTTTGCAGCAAATGCGCTCGGCTGCCTTCTTTCTTGTTCCGACCGCTTAAATGATACGGTCGCTCAGGGCTATCTTCTTCGCGGCGGCTACGGAACCGAAACCTATACGGAAAGCCTGAATCTTACTTTAGGCGGCGAGGCAGCCGCCGGCGGAAGCACGGCATCGGAAAGCATAGCATCAGAAAGCATAGCATCAGAAAGTATAGCATCGGAAAGCATAGTATCAGAAAGCATAGCATCAGAAAGCACGGTTTCGGAAAATACGGCTTCGGAAAACCTGGTTTCGGAAAGCACGGTTTCGGGAAATCCGGCTTCAGAAAGTGAGGCGCCTTATGAAGGAACGCCGCGGCATACGACCATTGGGGTCGATGTCGCAGCCAGAGCTTACCGTCAATCAGAGATCGAAGCGATGCTCTCCGAAGCCGCGGAGGCTCTTCCCGGGCTTGCTTTCGGGGAAATGAATCCCTCCCACATCGACCGGGACGTGAACTTTGTTTCTTCGGTCGAAAACCTTCCGGTAAAAATTTTCTGGATGACCGATACGCCGGATGTTCTTGACTGGGACGGTAAAATCTGTGACGGGATATCCGCGGACGGCACACCGGTCATCCTGACGGCCGAAATTTCTTACGAAGGCCGGGAAGATGCTTTTACCGGGACAGCGAATGCCGGCGAAAGCAGGACAGCATCCGAAGAATCACAGGCATCCGGGGAATCCGATACCTCTGAAAAATCGGATATATCCGAAAATTCGGAAGCATCCGGCCTCCCGGTCTCTGCCGATCATGCAGCCGACATTTCGGATCCGAATGCCTGGAAAATGAAAGAACTGTCTTTCACGGTCACCGTTTTCCCGAAAAGGCTGACGGCGGATGAGCAGCTTGCAAAAAATGCAGCCGGCGCCCTGGAAAAATCAAACGATCCGACGGATGAAAAGCTTTACCTTCCTGCCGAAATCGGCGGGGAAAAAGCTGTCTGGTCACGGAAAACTTCGGACAGCGGCCGAATTTTTCCGGTGCTCGGGCTCCTCTTTGCCGTGCTCTTCATTTTCGCGGGGTTTCGGAATAAACAGAAAGAACAGGAGGTAAGAAAGGCAAGGCTTTTGCTCGACTACCCGAATGTCATCAGTAAGCTGGTACTGCTTCTTAATGCCGGCATGAGCATGCGTCAGGCATTTTATAAAATGTCCGGAGACTACAAGAAATCCGCAGGGGAAAGCAATGGATTTCGAAGCGCCGGAGCGAATCCCGGAAAAAACAGCGTTCCGCCGGGGTTTGCAAGTAAGACTTCGCCTGGCACAAAGTCCGGATTTATACGGAAGACCGTAACGGGCCGGTATTCCGGAAGTAAAAAAAAGCAGAAGAAAGAAATCTGCCTTCACCCGGGCTTTGAAGAGATCAGCCTGACCTGCGCCGAGATGGAGAAGGGAATCTCTGAGCTGGAGGCCTATGAGCACCTCGGCAGCCGCACCGATGCCGTAAAATACAAGACCCTGGCGACTCTCCTGACCCAGAACCTCCGGAAGGGCAGCAGGGAGCTCGTGAATCTTCTGGAACAAGAGGCCGCAGATGCTTTCGAGGAACGTAAAAAGCAGGCCCGTATCCTTGGAGAAGAAGCCGGGACAAAGCTTCTCTTTCCGATGATCCTTATGCTGGGCGTTGTCATGGCCATCCTTATGGTACCTGCATTTGTGCAATTTTAAAAAACAGCGGCATTTATTTCTTTGAATATAAGCATTGTGATTTGTAAAACTTTGGTATATACTTAGTATATACGCAAGAGGAGGAAATATTATGCAGACACAGGTAAAGGCCTGGGGAAACGGCCAGGGCATAAGATTTTCAAAAGAATTTTTAAATACAGCAGGAATTCATGTCAATGACTATCTTAATCTGAGTATAGAAAACGGCAATATAGTTTTATCAAAAGTTATGAAACACAGAACATTGGAGGAGAGAACAGCAGAATTCCGCGGACAGCTGGGTCCCTATGAAGAGTTTGACTGGGGAGAAGCAGAGGGAAGGGAACGCTGGTAAAGTATGGATGGAATAGAGCAGGGTGAAATCCTGTCTGTAGAACGAATAAGTACGCCTGTTCTTGCGGTGAGTAAAAAATTTTTTAACAGAACCGAGCAAATTATTGCGTGCCCGGTTTTAAAGAATGCATCTTCTGATCCTCTGCATATCCTAATACGGACAAAGGAAATGCAGGGAGTGGTTTTGTGTGAGCAGGTGAGGATTTTGGATCTGCACGTCCGTGGGTATAAAAAGATAGATGAGTTAAGGCCGGAAGACATCATGAATGTTGCAGACGCCATACAAAGTATTTTTGATTATTATCCCTTTGGAAAATAAAGATTCTTAAATGAGGTTTTTACTGCGGTCAGCTCCGGTATTCGCCCGGGGACTGACCGTATTTTTGTGTAAAATGCCGGAAAAAGAAGGTCATATTTGTGTAGCCGCACTGACCGGCAATTTCATGTACCGAAAGCTTTGAAGCACGAAGCAAATAGGCTGCTTTTTTCATCCGGACATCCTCCAGGATGGACTGAAAACTCTGCCCTGTTTTACTGTGGATAAGATTTCCCAGATATTTCGGATTAAAGTGGAATTGCGCAGCCAGAGTATCAAGTGAGCAGCCGGAAGGATGTGTTTCAATATAATTGAGAATGGCAACGATGTCCGCATGGGTATTCATTTTCATAAGTGAGGAAGTCGAGCGGACGAGAAGAGCGAAGAAAATCCGCATATAGTTTTCCACGAGTACACCGCTTGTGGGACTGGGGTCAAGATATTCACAGTAAATATCCTCAAACAGGTTCCGCATTTTTTCATCTTCTTCAAAGCCTGAAATAAGATAAGTAAAATCAGAAGATTGTCCGGTAATTACCCGAATCAGGAAATCGATCACCGGCCCGTTGCCTGTAAGCCCATAGAGAAGGTTGGCATTCAGAAACTCCTGCTCAATCTGAAATCCTATGACAATGTCGTCCATGCTTCCGAAGGTCAGGGAATGGACAATACCGCTGTTCATGAAAATAAGCTGTCCCTCCTGAAGGATCAGATGCCGCCTGTCCGGAAAGTCAATCTGCAGTTTTCCATGATAAACATAGTTCACACTGATGAATTCTGTCTGATGAAACGGGATTACGGAATAACGGGAATGCAGAACCGTCCGGAGATGATCTTCCAGTTTCGGAAGAGAACGGGGCGCGTGGATGCTGTCTGCATCTGATCCCTGAAGAAGGGCCATATTTTCATTATCGAAAATGTAATTCCCGCTGGAGTCGTGCTTCCAATCCCTATTTGTCCGATTGAATAAACGGCCTGTTTCCATGAAGGTCTTTTCTTTTAGTTTTTCAAAATCCGTGAGTGGAAAAATGATATTCCGAAACTGTGCCCGATCCATTTAGCGCTTATCCCTTTCCGGCCTTTGCTGTTGATCGCAGTCTTTTTATTATTCTGATAGGATGCGGTTTATAAAATTATGTAGAAATATGTTACTCAAATAATAGCATTCTGACATTTCAAAGACAAGAAGAAAAAGATATATTAAAAACAGCTTAAGAAAAGTGCTTATAAGAAAACAGCAGCCCGAACCATCCATGGTAAGATCCGGAGCGCTGCAGGAAAAAAGAAAGGAGAGGTCTTTGGCACAGTATATTTTTAAAACAGAAAAAGTCACAGACAGAATTACGCGTATTTATGCGGTTTCTTCAGAAAGAATGTATCTGGTGGAAGGAAATGAGAAAGCAGCGCTTCTGGATACCGGAAGCGGCATCGGAAGTATCCGGCCCGTTATTGAGCAGCTGACGAAAAAACCGCTGACTGTACTTCTTACCCACGGACATGTGGATCATGCCATGGGGGCATCGGAATTTCCTTCTGATACGGTATATATCAATCAGGAAGACGCTTACATTTATAAAGAGCATTGCACCTATGAATTTCGGAAACACGGCATATGCCTGATTGAAAAAGACGGCAGGGTAAAAGGTGAGGTAACAGAAGCTGATTTCACGCCGATTGTGCCTGTAGAGCGGTACCATGATTTAAAGGAAGGCGCAGACTTCGATCTAGGAGGGATTTCCATTGAAGCGTTTGCCTGCCCGGGACATACGAGAGGAAGTCTTGTTTTCCTGATGCCGGAAGAACGCATGATTCTTCTTGGGGACGCCTGCAACAGCTTTACTTTTATGTTCGAGGATTATTCCACAAGCATTGAAATGTATAAAAAGAGCCTGATTTTGCTGCGGGAAAAACTCAAAGAGAAATATGATACTGTTCTTGCTTCGCATGGGGACGGAAAAAGCAGTCCGGAAATTATTGACGATAATATCCGGCTTTGTGAAAAGATCATGGGCGGCACCTCGGATCGGGTTCCGATGGAATTCCGGGGGTATCACGGTTTGATTGCGGATAAAGAGGCAGCGCCTGGGAGAGGAAATATCGTTTTTAATCCGGAGCATATCTTCGGTAAATGAACCGGGCATTAAGAAGCTTAATCAGAAATTTGAAGAAAAACTATGATTGTTTCATATGAGGAGGATATATTTTATGAACGAAAAAGTCAACAGCAGTCTTGCAAAGGTGCCGATCAGGGAAAAGGCAAGCTATGGAATCGCATCTGCGGGCGGCAATATTATTACACAGATTTTGGGCATGTTTCTGACATCTTATCTGACGGATTCTGTCGGTGTAGCAGTGGCGGCCGTAGGAACCATGATGCTTTTTGCGAGAATTTTTGATGGTATTACCGACGTCATTATGGGCGGCATTATTGATAAAACAAAGACAAAAGTAGGTAAAGCGAGACCGTGGCTTTTAGTCAGCGCACCGCTGATCTGCCTGGGGCTGATAATAACTTTCAGTGCAAATTCGGGCTGGAGCGACGGCGGAAAGCTTGTGTACAGCTACCTGACTTATATTTTCCTGAACTGTATTGCATTTACCATGTTCATGGTCAGCCACACCGCCATGCTTTCCCGTATTTCCTTAAACGGAAATGAACGTCAGAAGATGGCTTCTTTAAACCAGATCCTGAACCAGATTGGTGCACTCGCGGTCACGACTTTTATGGTGGTGCTGGTCCAGAAGTTCGGCTGGCAGATGACAGCTGTTATTTACGGCGTTATCACTATGATCTGCATTCTTATCGGATTTTTCTTTACCAGAGAGCATATCGATGCATCTGAAGACGGAGAAGTGCATGTAAAGAATGTTCCCCTGAAGGTGGCATTGCCTGCCATGCTGAAAAATAAATATTTTTTCCTGCTAACCGGAATGTTTATCCTGATTCTGATGCAGGCAGCAGGACCCGGAAGTATGACCTATTATTATTGCAACAATGTTGTCGGAAATCTCGGGCTCCTTTCCTTCATCAGTGCCTGCGGCATCGTGCCTTCCATTATTGCCAACCTCTTTATCCCGTCGCTGGCGCAGAAATTCGGAAGAAGAAATCTTTTGATTATCGGAGCTCTCGGAAATGCCTTTGGCTTTCTGCTTTGCGGATTGTTCAGCAATGTGCTGGTGCTGGTTTATATTGGCTGCCTGATTAAAGGCTTTTCCGTCGGCTTCCTTTTTGCCTGCGGATTTGCAATGGCTTCCGACGTCGTGGACTATGGAGAATGGAAAACCGGTATCCGTTCCGAAGGGCTTATTAACAGCTGTGTCAGTTTTGGCCAGAAAGTCGGCCTCGGCCTTGGACCCGCCATTGCAACCTGGATTATGGCAATGGGCGGTTATGACGGAACGGCCGCAACGCAGAGTGCATCGGCAATAGCTTCCATACGCTTCGGTTTCGGATATTACGGCATGATCCTTTCTCTTGGAATTGCAGTTATTGCATTTTTCATGGATTTGGATAAAAACGGGAAAGAAATTGCAGAAACACTTGCTGCGAACCATGCGAAACAGTAAATCAGCAGTTTTTGGATGCTTTCAGGGCGCGGGGAATTAAAGAGCCGGTACAATCCGAAGCATCATAGGTGCCGGAAAATCCTCCTGATACATACATAAATTTTCGAATAAAAGACAATCCCCCGCTTCCGCATAAAGTGGAAATGGGGGATTGTTATATTAAGAGATCATCATATAAAAATATTGACAGATAATGTAAGCTTCCTTGTGAAAGGCATCCGGCCATACTATAATCGAAATGTGCAATTTTCGTTATTCGGCAGAATAAAGATTAAAGGCTGGAGCTGTATCTTTTTATTTTATGTTTAGCAGCGGGCTTTTGCTGATTGAGAGCGATTCAGGGAGGGTTATTATGAGAATTGAAAAAGTTGTTTTTCCCGGCGGGGCATCCCTGACGGGATATCTGCGGGATACCAGTAAGGAAATGCCTGGGTTTGACCGCCGGCCTGCCGTTATTTTATGTCCGGGCGGCGCATACCGTTTCTGCAGCGCCCGCGAATCCGATCCGGTGGCGCTCAGGTTTTTCGGGGCGGGATATCAGGTGTTTACGCTTATTTACTCCACGGGAAAAAGAGCCCGGAACTGGCAGCCCATGATCGAGCTGTCCAAAAGCATCCTGTATCTCCGGGAGCATGCGGAGAAGCTTGGCGTCATTGAAAATAAAATCGCGGTATGCGGCTTCTCAGCCGGCGGACACTTGGCCTGCTCAGCCGGCGTTCTGTGGGATGCACCGGCTGTTCAGGCGGCCACGCCTGCCCCGCACGGAGAAAACAGACCTGATGCGATTATCCTCGGCTATCCGGTTATTACAAGCGGAAAGTATACGCACAGGGAAAGCATGGACAATATTACCGGCGGCGATCCGGGGCTTGAAGCGGCCTTCAGCCTGGAAAACCAGGTAAAAGCCGGCACACCGCCGATGTTCCTCTGGCATACCGTGGCGGATGAAACGGTTCCCGTGGAAAATTCCATGCTTCTTGCAGAAGCGCTGCAAAAGAACAAGGTGCCTTTTGAACTGCATCTTTTCCCAGAAGGCGGCCACGGCTCCTCTGTCTGTACGGATGAGGTAGGGTCGCGCAATGACCATAATGCCCGCTGGATGGATCTGTGCCTGGAATGGCTCAGGCAGCTGTTTGCTTTTTAAGTCCGCGGACGGGCGGTACGATAGAAAATTAATATAACTGGACATAAAAATCAAGGGCGCCGTAAGGCGCTCTTTTTTGATGTAAGATTTTTCATGATATAAGACATTCCATTCGATTTAAACGTTTACGTAGAAATGATAGTTTTTTATTAATAAAATTTATTGCCCGGCAGGGGTAAATAAAAGGAGGGAATTATGAAAGCAAAAAAGGTTATATCAGTTTTACTCGCATCCGCAATGACACTTTCACTGGCAGCATGCGGAAGTTCTTCCGGCACAGCATCGACGGCAGCATCGACGGCAGCATCCACGGCATCCACGGCATCCACGGCGTCGACGGCTTCTAAAGCAGAATCCACGGCGGAAAGCAAGGCTGCAGATTCCACGGCCAGCACAATGACGGCCGGGACGGCTACGGATGCGGCGCATACGATCAACCTGTGGACATTCACGGATGAAGTTCCGAAGATGGTTGAGAAATACTTAAAAGATAATCCTGATTTCGGTTACAGCGTAAAATCCACGATTATTGCCACAACGGACGGCGCCTATCAGCCGGCTCTCGACCAGGCGCTGGCAGGCGGCGGGAATGATGCACCGGATATGTACTGCGCAGAATCCGCATTTGTCCTGAAATATACGCAGGGCGATGCTTCTTCCTATGCAGCTCCGTACAAGGATCTCGGGATTGATACAGACGCAGAAATCAAGGCGGCGGATATCGCCCAGTACACGGTGGATATCGGAACGCGTCCGTCGGACAATGCGGTCGTCGGCCTCGGATACCAGGCGACCGGCGGTGCTTTCATTTACCGCCGCTCGATTGCAAAGGACGTTTTCGGCACGGATGATCCGGCAACGATTTCCACGGAAGTAGGACCCGGATGGGACAAGTTCTTTGAGGCGGCCGCAACCCTGAAAGCCAAGGGATACGGGATCGTGTCCGGAGACGGCGATATCTGGCACGCTGTTGAGAACAGCTCGGATACAGGCTGGCTTGCAGACGGCAAGCTCCATATTGACCCGAAGAGAGAGCAGTTCCTTGATTACTCCAAAGAGCTGAAGGACAACGGTTACGAAAATGATACAAAGGACTGGGACGATGCCTGGTTTGCGGATATGAAGGGTGAAGGCTCACAGCCGATCTTCGGATTCTTCGGCCCGGCATGGCTGATCAACTATACACTGGCCAAGAACTGCGGCGGTACAAAAGCAGGCGAAGGCACGTTCGGCGACTGGGCAGTCTGCACGTCTCCGGTCGGGTTCTTCTGGGGCGGCACATGGGTTCTTGCCAATAAAGACAGCAGCAAGAAGGAAGCCGTCGGCAAGCTGATTGACTATTTCACAATTTATGCCGGAACCTGCCAGCCCGATCCTGTGAGCGTAAGCCTTACCGGGACGAAACCGCTGGAAATCGATTTCCGGATAAAATAGAAATGGAAGCGCCATGGCGGTTTTAGTTGAAGGAGTGCGTTCTATTGCCGGAATTTTCCTGCTTTATGAAATTGTGTGAATCAGAAGCTTTACTTGATTCACACAATTTTTTATATAAACGATAGCACGCTATTGACAAAAGACGCAAATAATGTATAATGATACCATGCTATTGAAACGAGCGCAGCCGCATACGGGAGGCAGAACATGAAACAGCCTGAAGATGTAGGAATCCTTTTTAAGCAGATCAATGATATTTTGGAGAAGAATGCAAATAATGATCTTAGAAAGAGCAACCTCACGCTTTCTCAGGTCCGGTTTCTTACCTGCCTCTATGAATCGGAAGAAGGCCGCGTGGCATTTAAGGATCTGGAAAAGAAATTCAGTATTGCACAGCCTACGGCGGTAGGCATCATCTCCCGGATGGAGAAAAAAGGCCTTGTAGAGGTACTTCAGAGCAGAGAAGATACGCGGGCCAAAGATGCAGCGCTGTCATCCGAAGGAAGAAAGGTCATTGAGGAGGGCCGGCAGCATAGGGAATGGATGGAAGAGACCCTGCTTTCCGGCCTTAATGGGGAAGAAAAGAGCGAGCTGCGCAGGCTGCTTGTGAAAGTCCTGGAATCTCTGAAAAGCATTTAGCACGGAAGTGCAAAAAAGAATTAAACGCTGCCTCACAGGCGTCATAAG
>DCDB01000334.1 GCA_002316215.1 Lachnospiraceae bacterium UBA1066
CAGTCTTCTGAATAAAGGAGACTCTTCAAAAACGGAAGAAGAGCAGATCCTTGCACTTTACAGAACCCTGCAGGATGCCATGATCAACAAGGATACGGATTATCTGAAAAGTATCACGCAGGATCATGTGACGCATATCACCGGAAGAGTACAAAGCCTCGATGAATGGCTGGATCATTGCCAAACAGCTGGAATGGTGATTGAAAATATGTGAAAAAAGGCTGTCCAGTATGCTTCTGGCGATTTGTAGGGCGCTTGTGATGTACCAGTTATCCGGTTATTCGGCTTTCGGGTTTTTGTCGCCGTCAATGGAGCAGAGGGGATGGAAACTGTGACGACTGTTTATGAAGCAAGAATCAGGACATCCCGTATATCTGGTTTTCCGACAGCCGCAAAGTTGCGGCTCAAGCATACCGGCTGCGTCGCGCGTGTTTTTCGCTGAAACCTGTTTACGTCTATAGAGATAGCATGTGGGCAAAGGCGGAGATGCCAATCCGGACGGTCAAGATGGCAAGGCACTCATCGACATCGGAGTAAACAAACACTGGGATTACGGCGACAAGAGCGGAACGGCGAGCCCGGATCTGACAAACGGGGCCACCAATACTCCCGGGGAGGCAAGGGTGGCAAGTTAGACAATCGTATCAGTGACGATAATAAAGAGCTCGCTACGGGTAGTAGCGGAGAAAACGGCAGCAAGCGGGCTAATGCGGCGGTCAATTACACAACTGTCATTTTCAAAAATGGCGAGAATATAGTCAAGCTGTTTACTGTTCCAACAGGCAGCACCATCGGCGGGTTACCCGGCATAACGGCTACGGGGCATCAGGTCTTCAGCGGCTGGTATATAGGCTCTAAGAAAACAACCAAAGATATGAAGACTTCCGGTTACCTGATGACTGTAAATGCTTCTTATACATACTCTCCGCATGTTTGGGCGTATAGCTTGTTAAATCAGACGGGCAACATTAACAGATAGCGGTAAAATGCCAAACAAGCGGCTGCGAATACAGCGGCGCATACAGACTTCTGAACGTCGACGCGTCAGGCTGCGCTAAGAGTTACGACGGACTTCCTGCGAACGCCGTATCGATCACGAATGGTATTGCGCCGGTTACCGGCGAGCAGCCGGTCATCACCTATTCCTGCACCGGCTGGTCGGGCGACACTTTACCTACGGACGCAGGTGATTATACGGTGACTATATCGCTCGGTGGGGTCAGCATTGAACGTGAATTTGAGATTTTAAAGGCGAAGCTGACCGTATCGCTTTCAGGCGATTCGATCGCAACCGGTGCGACGATGCCGACGCCGCACGTTATTTATTCCGGCTTAAAAAACGGCGAAACATCGGTTACGGCTGTAACCGGAACCGAACCCCCATAAAAATCTATACCGATTCCAAAAAGACGCCCGAGCTTACCGAAACCGGAACAACGGGCGTATATCCTGTAGCTTTCGTAAATAAAACCGGCTCTCTGTCGGCAAAGAACTACGATATCGTCTATAAGAACGGCTCGCTCGTGATTTTCGGAGAAAAAATTTATAAGCTGACAATGGTTTACGGAGATGAGGGGGATTATGCAAACGGAACCGGTTACCTGAGCGGTGCGGTAAACCACGCTTATATAGACGGACGAACCTATGCTCCGAAAGGTACCACTATCTTTATAAATACAACGCCTGATGACGGTTATACAG
The DNA here is from genome assembly GCA_002316215.1 of Lachnospiraceae bacterium UBA1066. Classification (GTDB taxonomy): domain Bacteria; phylum Bacillota; class Clostridia; order Lachnospirales; family Lachnospiraceae; genus Chordicoccus. The sequence goes on from DCDB01000334.1 coordinate 1,702, forward strand.
ACTCAAGATGGTTCTTAAACGGTACAATTTACGGCAACGACAGACGTATCTTCGATATGCCGGATCAAGATACCATTGTCAGCGCTGATTTTGAATTTCCATTCTATACGGTACAATTTGAAGTGGAAAACGATTACGGCAGCATAAAGTTTAACGGTGATACGCCGTTCAATTATCAATTGAAGTTGCAATCACGCAATATCTATACGCTCACAGCCTGTCCTAAAGACGGCTATCGCTTTGTCAGGTGGGAAACTACCTCCGCAAATATTGTAAAAAACGACGGGACATTTATCGTGCCTTACTGCAATTCCTCAGTTAAGGCGGTTTATGAAGCGATTCCCTACGCTGTCACAGCTATAACAGACGGCGGCGGTTCAGCTTCAGCAAGCGCTGAAACGGCAGCTGTCGGCACTGAAATAGATTCGCCTGACACCGGCTACCATTTCGTTAAGTGGACGGAGAACGGCAGAGAGGTCAGCACCAGCGCAAGCTATAACTTCACAGCTGTGGCAGACCGGACGCTTGCGGCGGTATTTGAAGCGGACGCCAACCCGTCAGCTGTGCATCGTATAACAGTTATACAACGCCTTCCATAACGGCAGAGAATGAAGGCTGGCAGTATTACTGTATCCTCTCCAAAGGCGCGGGCGCGTACAGAGCTGCACTTTTATCCTGAACGTAAATGGGGAAGTCACAGTCCCGTCCGCAGGCGACAACTCTGCGTCGTGGCTGTGACTGGTGATCATGCTGACGTCCGTAACGGCGGCCGCACTTGCCCTGCTTTCACCCAAAAAACGGAAAAACAACAACTGACCATACACGGGAATACCTAGCCGGGCAATTTCGACGGGGTATTTTTTAGGGTGCGCCTAGCGGCGCACGTCTCTTAGGAGAAAGTCCGGAATCAATCCGGTAGTAGTGGGAAGGATATAGCCGAAGGCAAGGGTGTACATCGCGAGGTGGAATCTGAAGGAAGCTGGATGCGGGGGACATACTAACCCGTGGGCAAATCTCTGGTCTGACGAACAGAGATCACATCAGGCGATGTATGAGGGTAAGGCTGCCATGCAAGCCGAAATCCGGTAACTACACGGAATCATTCATGGCAGATGGATGTAGAGAAAGAGATGCGAGATACCCGGGGAGATCTGTATAAACATTCTGAAAAGGTTGCACCTTGATTGCCCAATCCAGCCACAATAAACCTATTGTCCTTTTGAGAATTTCATTTGTGACCCGGATGATTACCCGGATAATCTGAAGGAATATTATTATTCGGAGAACCATGCCGGAAGAAAGCCTCGATGAACTTTGCTCAGTACCTGAAGCAGTATGCCCTCTACAGCAGGGAAGTCAGTTTCAACTGAATCGGAATTCAACTGTCGTGGAATCCTGCCGTCATCATCCCCGACGGCAGGAAATTTTATACTGCTGTGTGATAGAAATGCATAGGACAGGAAGGAAAGATGAACCCAGGAGAAAATAGACAGCGGCAAATGAAACGGAACAGGTTCAGGCGGATCCTCTGGATTTTCGGAGCGGCACTGATGGCAGTGGCTGTTGCGGTTCTCGGCGCCGTTCAGCTTCATACAGGTATTGACCGGAGCAGCCATCCTGTCAGCAACTGCGGCGAAGATGGATACGGAAATTATATCGGCGGGACGGCAGGAGAACAGATTTGTGACACCGCTGGTGTCACAAATAAGCTGGATGAATCATTTGCTGATAATGACTGGATCGAAAACCTCTGAAGAGCGCCATTTCTATATGGTACTTTGCATTAAGGGACATTAGTTAAACATCAATTTGACAAAATTGATATAAAAAAACATGTGTTTTACTGAAAATTACAAATATTGCTAGTAATTCTTGCGTGCGAAATCCTTTTATGGTATATAATAACTGTATTAAGTTCATAGCATAAACTTAACGGAGGGGGGTACTTATTATGCCAAAGGGATTAAATAACGATATGATTCAACGTACAAATCGCTCCCTGATTCTAAGAAATATTCTTGAACGTAAGGTGGTTTCCCGCATACAACTGGCAAAATTAACAGGATTAAAAAAACCTACAATCACAAACATTGTCAATGACCTCTTGAAGCTAGACATCATAGAAGAATGCGATATGGAGAAAAAAGAAGGATACCGCAAGACGGAAGGCCTGCAGATACGTGCGAACGGGATTAAAATCGTGGCTGCACGCTGGATCCGGGAATTCTTCTCGGCGTCAATTTATACTCTTTCCGGAACAGAAGAATCTTCGGTAAGATGCGAGATATCGACGAATGATGAAATCGACATTGCTTTGGATAAGATTTTTTGTACAATTGACAAACTCGTTTCCGGCATAGACCAGGATAAGATTATCGGAATGTGTGTAGGGGTTCCGGGTCCTTATATCCGCGGAAAGAAAAACATAGCAATTGTAACAGGCTATGAAAAATTAAGTGAAATTGATATTCAAAAAACGTTTGAAACCCATTATTCATTTCCGGTTTTTACTGAACATGATGGACGTCTGCAGGCATTGGCAGAATGGAACTATATGGATTTCAAAGAAAAAGAAAAAAGCAAATGCCTTTTAGCTCTTCAGTCTCTGGGTATCGGCATTGGTGCCGGGATTGTTGAAAAAGGAAAAACATTTCCGGGTGCTTTTGGCATAGCCGGAGAAATCGGACAACTGGGTATTTACTTTAATGGGCCGAAAAATCATGCGGGAGAACGCGGCACACTTGAGCACTATGCTTCTTCTTATAGTGTCAAGGAATATGTGCGTCAGCGACTTATGGAATATCCGGAGTCTCAGTTAAATGAGAACAGC
>DCDB01000038.1 GCA_002316215.1 Lachnospiraceae bacterium UBA1066
CTTCGGGAGATTTACCTGAAAGGATTTGAGACGGCTGTTGAAAAATGCATGCCGGGTACCATCATGGCAAGTTACAACAAGATTAATGGCGCCTACAGTACGAATAACTATGATACGCTGGTTAAAGTCCTGAGGAATGAATGGGGATTCGACGGCGTGGTCATGAGTGACTGGAATGCGACCTCAAAAAAAAGTGATACAGCAGATATCCTGAAAGCAGCATCGTGCGGATGTGACCTGACGATGCCCGGCGAGGACGGTCAGATAGAAGACATTGTAAAAGGAATCGAAGCAGGAGCTGTGGCAGTGGATGACGTGAAGCGCAGCGCCGGCCGTGTGCTTGCGCTGATCCGCAGAAATACTGCCGCAGAATGCAGATAAAATAATATAAAACAGAGGTAGCTGTGATGCGCAGAATAATCGACTTTAATCAGGATTGGACGTTTATTAAGGGTGAGGAAGAAAACGGCGTGACAGTCACGCTGCCGCATACCTGGAATGCAAAGGACGGGATGGACGGCGGAAATGATTATTTCCGCGGAACCTGCCGCTATGCTAAAAAATTCAGCAGGCCTTCTGCCGAAAAGAAGGAGAAAGTTTTCCTTGAAATACCGGCAGCGGCGATGACGGCCGATGTTTCCCTGAACGGAAAACATCTGATGCATCATGAAGGAGGCTATTCGCTTTTTCGTGTCGATCTTACGGATGACCTTGGAGAGGAGAATGTCCTTATCATTTCCTGCGATAATTCCGCAAACGATCATGTCTATCCGCAGAAAGCTGACTTTACTTTTTACGGAGGGCTGTACCGGGGCGCGAAACTTTTGATCGTGCCGGAGGCCCATTTCGCGCTTATGGACAGCGGAAGTATGGGAGTCTGTGTGAGGCCGGAGGTTCATCTATCGGTATCAGGGGCGTCGGCGGACATTTTTGTACAGGCGAAGACAGAGTGCCCGGTGATGGATAAAAAGACGGCAGAGACGGGATATCGTGTGGTTTTCAGCCTGGACGGGCAGGTACAGAGTATAAGCATACGGGACGGATGCGCTTCGGCGGTATTTCATTTTGCCAATGTACATCTTTGGGATGGTGTCCTGGATCCTTATCTTTATACAGTTACGGCGCGTCTGGAGAATTCTGAAGCAAGTACGACAGACACAGCGGATGCGACAGACACAGCGGATATGACAGACACAGCGGATATGGCAGACACAGCGGATATGGCAGACACAGCGGATATGGCAGACACAGCGGATATGACAGACAAAGCGGATACGGCAGATACTGTAGATCATGCAGATACTGTAGATCATGCGGATACTGCAGCTCATACAGATACTGCACATAAGATGAATGGTGCATTAAGCTGTGATGAAGTAAGTGTGAGGTTCGGCTGCAGAAGTTTCCGGATTGACCCTCAGGAAGGCTTTATCCTGAATGGCAGAAGCTATCCGCTCCGGGGTGTCAGCCGCCATCAGGACCGGGAAGGATACGGAAATGCACTGACAGCTAAGATGCATGGGGAAGACATGCAGCTGATCAGGGAAATCGGGGCCAATACGATTCGCCTGGCCCATTATCAGCACAGTCAGGAATTCTATAATCTGTGCGACGAGTACGGGATGATTGTCTGGGCTGAGATTCCGTTTATTTCCGTGTATATGCCTGAAGGCAGAGAAAATACCTTAAACCAGATGAGGGAACTGGTCATGCAGAACCAAAATCATCCGTCTGTCGTATGCTGGGGGCTTTCTAATGAGATTACAGCAGGCAGCGCGGTAAATGAAGATATGCTGGAAAATCACCGTGCCCTGAATGACCTTTGCCACCGGCTTGACAGTACACGCCCGACAACCATGGCGAATGTATTCATGCTGGAGACGGACAGCCCGATTCTTGAAATTCCGGATATCAATTCCTACAATCTGTATTTCGGATGGTATCTGGGAGAACTGGATCAGAACGAACAATTTTTTGATTCTTACCATACAAAATATCCGGAACGTGTCATTGGTTTTTCCGAATACGGTGCGGAATGCAACGTAAAATTCCAGAGCAGCACGCCGGAATGCGGGGATTATTCGGAACAGTATCAGTGTCTTTACCATGAACACATGCTGAAGATGTTTGAGACCAGGCCCTATCTGTGGGCAACGCATGTCTGGAACATGTTTGATTTCGGATCCGACGGAAAAGATGAAGGCGGAAAGCATGGCTTCAACCAGAAAGGGCTTGTGACCGCGGACCGGAAAATAAAGAAGGATGCCTTCTATCTCTACAAGGCGTACTGGAGCGGAGAACCGTTCGTGCATCTGTGCGGAAGCCGATACACCGACCGGGCGGAAGATGTGACGGAGATAAAAGTATATTCCAATCAGCCTGCGGTGACTATTTATATCGACGGAACAGAGAAAGAAAAAAAGGAAGGAGAGCATGTTTTCATTTTCCGCGTAACCCTGACGGGAGAGCATTTTATAGAGGCAAAGGCGGGAGAATGGCAGGACTGCATCCGGATCCGCAGGGTGGAGAAAGCGAAAGAGGATTATATATTCAAAGGCGGTGCCGTTACCAACTGGCTGAAGGATATTTCCGTTGATGAAAGCTGCTATTCCATCAATGATTCGCTCGGTATGCTGATGAAGAATCCGCAGGCGGCCGCAATCGTCGGACAGCTGATGAGCCGTGCGTCGAAGAGCAGAGGAGAAGTAGCGGAGGCGACGAAGGATAATCCGGCATTAAAACTTATGATGGCCGGCATGCCGCTTTGCGAAATGCTGAAACGCGCCGGGGACGCCGTCAGCGCGGATCAGATAAGAAACCTTAACGGCGCGCTCCAAAAAATTGAAAAGGAATGAAGAAAAGAAACACAGAAAAAGAAAAATATAAAGCATATGACACTTGATCAATGAAAAGCCTCCCTCCCGGGGGCTTTTTTGTGCTGTTCCGGCGTATGGCGGGATAACCGCTGCATCAGTTTTTCCCTTGTGTTTTCCGTCAGAATATTGTAAAATGATGTTATGTACGTAATAACGAGAGGCAAATATTGTGTTTTTACGATCTGTCTGTTAAAGTTAAAGCAGTTCAGAACAGGAGTCGGAATGAAGACGTCGAAAAATGAAATGCAAAGGACAATACAGTATGCGAAGGATCACATCAAACGTGTGCCGCTGGACATGCAGCGTGAAGATTACGAATTCTTAAGATCAGAGGCGGAGAGAAGCAATTCATCCGTAAACGGCTATATAAAAGAGGCCATCCGGATACGCAGCATGATCGACAACGCGCCCGAAGGCGCCGGCGGGAGGATTTTGGAATATATTAGCCGGATATACGAAGAAAGTGAAAAAAAGAAAGCAGAAGAAACCTTAAAAGGCGGAGAAAAATGAAAAAATCTTTTTACGGGAATCTATTTAGTGTATAATATTCATAAATGATTACTCAATATACAGGTGGATACCGAAAATGTATGCTTCGTATTTTAGCCTCAGTTTTTGCTGCGGTTTTCTTTGTGTTGCTTCTTCCTTATTCTGTCTGCGCCGGGAGCGGAAAACGTACGGTTCGGATCGGCTATTATACGATGGCGAATTTCCAGGAATACAATTCTTCCGATCAGGAATATCGGGGATACAGTTATGATTATCTGCAGGCGATCGCGCAGTATGCCGGATGGCAGTATCAGTTTGTACCGGTGACCTATGAAAAAGGTCTGGAGATGCTGGAAGACGGGGAACTGGACCTTATGAATAATGTCGACAGGACGGATGAATCCACTGGCCGGTTTTCATTTTCAGCTCTGGCATCAGGAGAGAGCAGCACCTGTCTTGTTGTGAGCCCGGAGAACCAAGAGATATCTTATGAAGATTTTACGGCGCTGTCCACTCTCACAGTGGGACTTTCCTATACGGACAGCGTCAACAACAGTGCGTTCGTCGATTACTGCAAAGATAACGACTGTCTGCCAAAGCTGGTCTATTATCATGACTGGGACCATGTGCTGCAGGGAATGAAAAGCGGAGAAGTCAACTCCTATCTTGTAAGCAGTCTTACGGACAGCGGCATGAGGACGGTTGCAAGGATCGGCGTTCATTCCTATTATTTTGCGACGGCGAAGGGAAATAATGATCTTCTTCAGGAACTGAATGTCGCAATGAATAAACTGAAAACCGAGAATCCGTATTTTGAGGAAGAACTTTATCAGAAGTACCATAGCAGAACGGGAGATGAACTGACGGTCATTTCGGAATCTGAGAAAGAATACATAAATTCAGGACAGGACGTGAAAGTAGTCTATAATCCGAAATGGTATCCGCTGTCATATACAAACGATAATGGAAAGTTTGACGGTGCGCTGTCGGTGATTTTTGCGAAAATTTCAGAAAATACAGGGCTCAGATTTAACTATATTCCCTGCAGTTCCGAAGAAGAATCCCTGGAAAAATTCCGGAACGGTGAAGCAGACATTTTTGCCGGATTCCCCTATGATTACACCTGGGCTGCGAAAAACAACGCCAGAATTACGGTGTCTTTTTCTTCTCTTCCGATTTTCACGGCCAGCCGTTCGGAAAGTTCGGGCGGGAACCGTGCAGCTGCGGTATCAGGAGATTATCTTGAATATTTTTCCGGCAATATTCTGAAGAATCCCTTCAGCTATGCCGATTATGCTTCGTCGGAGGAATGCCTGAAGGCAGTTCTAAGCGGTCAGGCGGATCTGGCTTTCGTAGATTCGTATGAAATGGGGTACTACAGCAAGCGATTTGCCTATCAGAATGTCGTTTACAAAGCTACCGGAACAAGCTATTCCCTGTCCGCGGCTGTATCAGACAGGGCAGATGACCGCCTGTATTCCATCCTGAGCAAGGCCGTTGCCTCCATCGGTTCGGAAACCGTGAATCAGGCAATGGAGAATACTTCGCTTTCCACAAAATCGCTGTCTTTTATGGACATGCTTTATGATAACCAGAGACTGATGATTCTGGTATTCCTGATTCTGGGATTTGCAGCCGCCATGCTGCTTGCGGGGTTCATTTCCTCATGGAGAATGAAAAATAAGAACGCGGAACTCAAGAAAGCAGCCAATGCCAAATCGGAATTTTTGTCAAACATGAGCCATGATATGCGCACTCCCCTCAATGGAATTATCGGATATACCGGACTTGCAAGAAATACTTCCGATCCGGCGGAAAAGGAAGGATATCTTGAAAAGATCAAGATTTCAGGAGAGTTCCTGCTGAATCTTATCAACGATACGCTGGATATAAGCAAGATTGAGAGCGGGAAGTTTACGCTGAATCCGGAAACCGTATCAGGAAGTGAAATTATCCGGAATGCGGTCGTGCCGATTGAGATTTCCGCGAAGGAGAAAGGTGTTCATTTCCTGGTTGATACGGAACGCGCGCCTAAAGGGGATCTTGAAGTCGATATCATCAATACCCAGAAGGTCCTTCTTAACCTTCTTTCAAATGCAGTAAAGTTTACGCCGGAAGGCGGAACGGTGAAACTGACGATAGAAACGATTGATCCGCCTCTGAATCAGAAAAACTGCCGTGTTGTCATCGAAGATAACGGCATCGGAATGGATGAAGAGTTTCAGAAGAAAATGTTTGAGCCATTTACCCAGGAAGTATCGCCTGCAGCGCGGAATATACAGGGAACGGGACTTGGACTTTCCATTGTCAAACAGATAGTTACCTTGATGGGCGGAACGATTTCTGTGAACAGCAGGAAAGGAGAAGGAACAAGGTTTGAAATCCTTCTGCCTGTGAAAATTGCAGAAGGCATGGAAAAGAAAGAGACAGGACGGTCGGCAGAGGATGCGCTTTTCGGAAAACATGTCCTTTTATGCGAAGACAATGAAATGAATACAGAAATAGCCAAAAAAGTCATCGAGAGCCGTGGGCTTATCGTAAGCCATGCGGAAAACGGAGAAATCGGTGTAAAAAAATTTTCGGATTCGGCTGTCGGTTATTATGATGTCGTACTTATGGATCTGAGAATGCCGGTGATGGACGGTTTCATGGCCGCTGAAAAAATCAGGAAGCTGGATCGCATGGATGCGTCCTCCGTGCCGATTCTTGCGATGTCAGCGGATGCATATGAGGAGGATATCGAAAAGTGCCGGCGGGCAGGGATGAACGGTCATATTTCCAAACCGATCGATAATGCAAAACTGTTCGATGCCCTGGAAAAAGCATGCGGAGGTAAGATATGAGGAGAGGACTTCCCATGAAAATGACAGCTTTACTGATGGCCGCTGTCGGTCTCATTTCCCTGACGACAGCATGCGGAAACGGGATGCCTGCGGATACTGGGAGCGTAAACGGAAATACCCCGGACGCCAGTTCTCTTTCCGGAACAGAAGCATTAAACGGAGACGGTCTGTCCGTGGGTACATTTTCAGGCGGAACATCGGAGGATCCGGACGTGCCTTCGAAAAGCAGCGGTTCTGACACAGATACAGGGACAGTAGTCGTCTATTCCCCGCACGATGCCGATCCTCTTAACGCGGATATTGTTGCTTTTATGAACGCGTATCCTTCCATTAAGGTTGTGCTTGTTGCAGGAGGAACAGTGGAACTGTGCGACAAAATACGAAGCCAGGGCGATTCTCCGGAAGCGGATGTGCTCTGGGGAGGCGGTGCGGATACGCTTTCTGCCTACAGCGACTGCTTTGAAAAGTATTCTTCTTTAAACAGTGCGGCAATCGATTCAGAATTCATCGATTCCGATGGAAAATGGACAGGGGAAAGTCCGCTTCCAATGGTCATAATTTACAATAAGAAACTGCTGTCGGAAGCAGGAATCCCGGAACCTTCCTGCTGGGAAGATCTGCTCAATCCCGCTCTTAAAGGAAGGATAGCTTACTGTCAGCCGTCCAAGTCCGGTTCAGCCTATACGCAGCTTTGCACGATGATTCTTGCAATGGGCGGTAAGACGGATGGATGGGAATATATCAAGAAACTTGCCGCAAATCTTGATGGGAAAATTCTGGATTCGTCTGGTAAATGCCATAAGCTGGTTGCGTCAGGAGAGTTTGCAGTGGGGATTACGATTGAGAAATCCGCGGTTCTTTACATGGATAATCAGGATATCGGATACTGCTATCCGTCGGAAGGGACTTCTGCGGTCCCGGATGCAATAGCCATCATCAAAAACTGCAGTCATGAAGAAAATGCGAAAATTTTTGAAGATTTCATTCTTTCGCGCGATGCACAGGAAGAACAAAGCAAAGACTGGAACCGCCGGCCTTCCAGAAATGATGTTTCACTTCCTGAAGGAATCAGCCCGATCAGCAGCATCAGCCTTGTTGATTATGATTTCAGCTGGGCAGCCGTGGAGAAAGAAAAAATTATCGGGCATTTCAATTCGATTCTGACCTCCGGCAATTAATGCGCTTTCTGAACTGAGGGTTGTCCGGCAGAGTTTATACAGGAGAATGGAATGAAAAGAAGATCGCTGATAATCCGCAATATGCTTATCATTATGTTTATGATTTCCTATGTCCTGTTTTTTGCTTTTTCCGAGAGAGATAAATCTATTCGGACAGATAAACTCGCATTTTTAAATACAATGGAAGTCATGAAACAGGTGTCTTCCAATTATTTGTATTCCAGCCAGAATATCTGCAATAACTGGGCAGCATACATTGACTCCGGTACATTTTCTATGGAGGAGGCAATGGCGCAGGTTTCCCGCATGAATTCTGATGATAAAAATTCCATCCAGTTCCTGTCAGCGGATTCTTTGACTGGTATATCTTCCGTTTCAAAAGTAACGGATGCAAAGGATTTTTCGGTCTCTTATAAAAGTGGTTATCAAACTCTTCTGGATGAGCTGCACAGCTTTTTGCAGCCGGCATCCGATGATTCAAAGCTTCATGTAACCAGAAGCTTCACGAATCCCGTGAATGGGGAATTTGTGGTAGCGTTTGTAAGCCCGGTTTTATTGGCTGATGCCTCGGGAAAAAGTTATCAGGGGCTTCTTCTTTATCTGAAATCACTTGAACAGATTAAATCGAACTGGGTTTTTCCGGTGGGGTATAAAAGCGCAGAGATTGCTATGATTGATGAGAACGGTGATTACATAATCCGTTCGGATTCTATGAAGGGAGCCAATTTTTACGAATTTATCCGTTCCTACAATAATCTTTCGTATCCGGAAAGCAATGCAATTCAGGCTGCGGTCAGCGGAAATACAAATGGCGGTTTTGATTACCTTGATTCTATTGGAAGAGAGACTTATTACAGCTATGTTCATATGCAGGAAGGCAACTGGATTCTGGTTGGTGCCATTCAGCTTGCCGATATGAATATTGCTGAATTTCCATGGGTGCTGGTCTTGATCCTTTTTGTCGGTTTCCTGATGCTCATTTTTATAAATGGCGCCAGTTTTATGCGGCTGAACAACAAACTGGCCGTAAGCCTTAAAGGAGCAGAGCAGGCAAGTAAGGCGAAGACAGACTTTCTGTTGTCGATGTCCCATGACATACGTACGCCGATGAATGCTATTGCCGGCATGACGGCTATTGCCAAGCACAGCATGGATGAGCCGGAGCAGGTTAAGGATTGTCTGAATAAGATTGATCTGGCAAGCAGGCACCTGCTCACCCTGATTAATGATATTCTCGATATTTCAAGAGTGGAAAGCGGCAAGCTGCGTCTGAATCCGGAAAAAATCAGGCTTCCGGAAGCAATGCAGAACCTGATCAATATCATGTATCCGGAGATCAGGGAGAAGCATCTTGTCTTTAATGTTTATATTGAAAACATTATATCGGAGTATCTGATTGCCGATGAACTGCGATTAAGCCAGATTTGGATCAATATTCTGTCCAATGCCATAAAGTACACGGATGCAGGCGGAGAAGTAACTGTTCTCCTGCGTGAGGAAGTGGCAGAAAGTAATAAAATCAGTCTCATATATCAGGTTACCGATACCGGGATCGGTATGTCACAGGATTTTATCAATACGATATTTGATGCATTTACGCGCGCGACGGATTCCAGAATCAATGAAATCCAGGGAACAGGTCTTGGTATGACCATCACAAAGCGCATGACCGATCTGATGGGCGGCAGCATCAAGGTGAAAAGCGAGTTGGGAAAAGGTTCTGTCTTTACGGTGGCACTTCCGATTGAGCGCGATAAAGAGGCTGAAACGGATATCAAGCTTCCGCCGCTTCTGATTCTTATTTCAGACAGCAATCCGACAACCCTGAATGAAACTGCAGCGGTGCTTAAGGAAATGGGGGCTGCGGCGGAAACAGCCGATTCCTTTAAGAATGTTATTTCCGAAATCAGGGAGAGAAAGGAAAAAGCGCAATCGTTTGATGCGATTATTCTGAATGAGAACCTTGTGGACGGTACGGATCAGACAAATGTCAGGACATTGAGGAGAGCGGTGGGTAATGAAGCAAAAATCCTGCTTGCTTCCTATAATTATTCCAGTCTGTCCGAGGAACAGAAAAGAGCAGGTATCGACGGACGTATCGTCATGCCATTTTTTAAATCTGTACTTAGGGAGGCCCTGAGTTCAGTTGTCCGGGAGACGAAAGACGCAGTGCCAAATCCTGCGAAAGAAATCTATTCCGGAATTAATGTCCTGATTGCAGAGGACAATGACATGAACTGGGAAATTATCAGCAGGCTGCTTTCTTTCTACGGCATCAATTCTTCCCGTGCAAAAAATGGAAAGGAGTGCATAGACATCCTTGCAGAAGCCGATAAAGACCGGTATCTTTTGATATTTATGGATATACAGATGCCTGTGCTGAACGGATATGAGGCTGCAGAAAAAATCCGTGCCATGCAGGACACAGGCAAGGCATCGATTCCGATTTTTGCCATGACCGCGGATGCGTTCCAGGAGGATGTGGAAAGATCCAGGAAAGCAGGCATGAACGGCCATATAGCAAAACCCATCAATATAAACATGGTTCTTAAAGCCATAGATCAGTACAAAGGGCAGGTAAAAAAAGGAGGATCAATATGAAAGGGAAAGGACACTCAAAAGCAGCAATCCGCACGGTCACATGCTTGTTAACTTCTGCGCTTGTTCTCGAAACCTTATCCGGCTGCGGTATGTCCGGAAAAACCGCTTCAGACAATGGATCGGAAACTTTTGTACCGGCATTGGATACCGATATAGAAGCAACAGTGGATATTGTCGGTTTACTTGAAAACTTTGAGTCGCTGGAATCTGTCATTAAGGATTTCAATCAAATCTATCCGAAGGCCGTAATTAACTATTCAAAAATGGATGATTATAAAGATACCCTTCCCGTCAAAGCACTCAGCGATAATCCGCCGGAAATCTTTATGTCCTATCGGAACTATTTTATGGATAATAAGCAGCTCGTGGATAATATGCTCGATTTAACTGATCTGAAACTGGATACAGGCATTTTCAGTGAAAAGGTTGCGAAGTCAAGCATGTATGATGGAAAGATGCTTCGAATTCCTCTGATGCTGAATTATCAGGGGATGGCAGTAAACACTTCTCTGCTTGAAAAAGAAGGACTCAAAATTCCGACGACTTTTAAGGAATTCACCAGTGTCTGTGATGCGCTGATCAGCAAAGGGTATACACCGGTTCAGGGCTATCCCGACATGGTCTATCCGAATCTTTTATATAATGAATGGGGGATCCGGCTTGCGCGTGATAAAGACGGAGCGGCCATTATGGATGCGTTGAATAAAGGCAGCGAGGGATGCGGCGAGTATCTGCGGTCCGAATTCAGCGTTCTTGACGATTATCGGCAGAAAGGATATTATGACGATGCCATTAATCAGACGATTGGCGACAATTATGACAAGTCCATCCTGCATTTCTTCGAAGGGAATACTCCGTTTCTGGTCTGTAGCACGGAAACAATGAGTGGGATGAAAAAGAGGGAAACCAAGTCGGAAGAGTTTACGAAAAATCCGTTTACTTATGAATTCTGTATTCTTCCGGTAACGGATTACGGCACAACGGCACTTGTTTCCGTATGGGATTCTTTTTCCATTCTGAAAAACAGCGACCAGATTGAACTTGCAAAGGAATTCCTGAGATTTCTGGTGTCTAAGAAAGAACTGAATCAAATGGCGCAGATAAAGGGACTTCCGACTGCCATAGAAGGCGGAAATGACGATCAGCGGTTTACAAGCTTAAATTCGATTCCTGAAGATGAGAAAATGTATTCGAATGAAATCGGGTTTACTACTGCAGTAACCAGTGCCTACAAAAAATATGCATGCCTGGTTGCTGAGGGAAAATGCAGCGTAGATGAAGCTGTTTCCGGCTTTCCGCAGGAAGTCAGAAATAGTACTTGAGAAGCTCAAAAGAATCGTTTGTATCTGGTATTGCGCGGGATGATGCTAATGAAAATTAAAAAAGGGCGGTAAAAAATGAACTTTATCATAAAGTGGTATTTTGATCTTAAAACAAAACACCTTCGGGGAAACGGAAAGGAATACGGACCGGAAAATACGGAACCGCTTGCCGAAAGCCCGCTTTCCGGGAAGAATATTGCTTTTCTGGGTTCATCGGTTACCTTCGGCGCTGCTTCCGGAGGAGTTTCCTTTGTTGAATATCTTGCAAAAAGGAACCGGTTTACCTTTGTAAAAGAAGCAGTATCGGGAACCTGCCTTGTGGATGATTCAGAAGATTCTTATATTTCGCGGATGAAGAGAATGGATAAGAACCAAAAATTCGATCTTTTTATCTGCCAGCTTTCCACCAATGATGCGACAGCAAATAAAGCGCCCGGGTCGGTATCGAAATCGCGGAGCCGCGAGGATTTTGATACAAAAACCATCGACGGAGCGGAAGAATATATCATCAGCTATGCTAAAGAGACTTGGAATTGTCCGGTGATGTTCTATACAAATTGCTTTTTTGACAGCCGGCCGTACAGGCTGATGATCGGGCAGCTTATGATTCTGCGGAAGAAATGGAACATCGGAATCATCGACTTGTACACGGATGAGGAATTTAACAATATTACGCAGGAAGAACGGGCTCTCTATATGCGCGATCCCATACATCCGACGAAAGCCGGGTATCTTAAGTGGTGGCTGCCGAAGATTGAGGAACAGATTTATAGTTATATTGTTTGAGAAAGATGAAGACGCCAAACTTTTAGCCCTTGACATATAGTCTGATTTGTAATATAACTAACACTGTTAGATAAAATCGGGGTTAGATAATAAGAAGGATTGTTATGGATTATGAAAAGCTGGCGGAAGAATTCATAAGAATATTTGGAAAAATGGAAAGACAGAAGGATCGAAAGAAGGTTGCGGACTCCATGCACGGAGAAAAGTTTATTCTTTTCTTTCTTTCAGCGCACGAAAGCAGTGTGATTCCTTCTGACATCAGCAAGGAAATGGGCATCAGTTCCGCGAGAATTGCTGCAGCGCTGAACAGCCTGGAAGAAAAAGGCTTCATCACACGGAGAATCGATACGGATGACCGGAGAAGAATCCTGGTAGATTTGACTAAGTGCGGACGTACGGAAGTGGAGAAGCATAAGAGTGAAGTTAAAACAACAACGGCAAATATGATGAAATATCTCGGGGAGCATGATGCCAAAGAACTTGTCAGAATCATGAAAAGGCTGTCCGATGTAACCCCGGAGGACTTTAAATAAAGCAGGACCGCAAAAGCGGAAAGGAGATAACGCAGAAAGATAAAGCAGAAAGATAAAGCAGAAAGATAAAGCAGAAAGATAAAGCAGAAAGATAAAGCGGAAAAGTAATGCCGGATAAGTTGTGTCAGGCAGCCTGAGATCAGGGCTGCTTATTATATCCCATATAGCTAACAATATTAGAAATAAATAATATTAACAAATATCACGGATAAAGGAGAAGAAAAGATGGAAAATGAAGACAGCAAGACTGCACGTCTCCATGATATCCAAGGTGAAGTTACCTTTGAACATGTGAAATTCGGTTATACGCCGGAGAAGACGATCATCCATGACTTTTCGGCGGAAGTGAAGCCGGGGCAGAAGATCGCTATTGTCGGGCCGACAGGAGCCGGCAAGACGACGATGGTCAATCTTTTGATGCGTTTTTATGAAACGGACAGCGGAGAAATCCGGATCGACGGAATACCTGTTAAGGATGTGCCGCGTACCAATGTCCATGCACAGTTCGGAATGGTTCTGCAGGATACCTGGCTCTTTGAAGGGACGATTAAGGAAAATATCATTTACAGCAAGGAGGGAGTTTCGGACGATGATGTCATCAAAGCGTGTATAACCGTAGGCCTGCACCATTTCATTAAGACGCTGCCGGACGGATATGACACGGTCCTGAATGACAAGGCGAGTCTTTCAGAAGGTCAGAAACAGCTGATGACAATTGCCAGGGCTATGATTCTGAATGCACCGCTGCTTATTCTGGATGAAGCGACCAGTTCGGTTGATACCAGGACGGAACGTATGGTTCAGAAAGCTATGAATCAGCTGACAGAAGGCCGGACCTCCTTCGTCATCGCTCACCGGCTATCTACAATCAAAGACGCTGATCTGATTCTGGTCATGAAAGACGGCGACGTTATTGAAAGCGGAACCCATCGGCAGCTTCTGGCTGAAGGCGGTTTCTATGCGGATTTGTATAACAGCCAGTTTGAAACGAAACAAATGGCATAGGGAGAGCTTGGCTGTTTCGTTCATTCAGAACCAAATGATCAGTTTTTTGTATTTCTGCATCTTGAGCCCGTGAAAACGGGCTCTTTTTAAATTGGGCGAATTATTATACAAAAGGATGAAATCGGATAGCGGGGAGAAGTTTCGCCCGTTTTATAATCACTGAAAGAAAGTAAAAGCTGCGGTTTATGGAAAAAGCTGCAGAAGCTGTTCTGAAGTATTGGCGCAGGAGGAAAAGTTATGGAATGGGATATTGAAAGAATGATTTCTGAAATGACACTTGAAGAGAAAGCGCAGATGTGTTCCGGACGGGATGTATGGAATACACAGAATATTGACAGGCTGGGGATACCCTCGGTCATGATGAGCGACGGTCCCAACGGACTTCGGAAACAGCTTGGAAAAGCAGATAATCTGGGACTAAATGAGAGTATTGAGACGGTCTGCTATCCGACATCATCAGCGACAGCTTCTTCCTTCGACACAGATCTTTTGACGGAACTCGGAGGTATTCTTGGAGATGAGTGCAAGGCGGAACATATTGCTATGCTTTTAGGACCCGGGATCAATATGAAACGCAGCCCGCTGTGCGGAAGAAACTTTGAATATTTTAGTGAAGATCCTTATCTCGCCGGAAAACTCGCAGCTGCTTATATCCGGGGTCTGCAGGGGAAAGGCGTCGCCGCATGTGTGAAACATTTTGCGGCAAATGACCAGGAGACGAGGAGGATGTCCGGAAGTTCAGAAGTGGAAGAAAGAACTTTAAATGAAATTTATCTGCCGGCATTCGAAGCAGCTGTTAAAGAGGGCGGTGTCCGCAGCGTTATGTGTGCTTATAATGCGCTGAACGGAACCTTCTGCGCAGAGAATAGAGAGCTTCTGACGGATATCCTGAGAAAAAAATGGGGATTCGGGGGTTTCGTCGTTACAGACTGGGGTGCTTCGAAAGACCGTCCGACCGGCCTCAAGGCCGGCGTGGACCTTGAGATGCCGGGCAGTACTGAAGGTAAGACGGAAAGCATAATTAATGCCGTAAAAGAAGAAAGGCTGCCGGAAAATTGCGTGGATGACGCGGTGAGACATGTACTGGCCTTTGTTAAAGAGGCGCTGGATCATCAGCAGGAAGAAGCCTCCTTTGACCGTGAAAATGCGCGGGTAAAGTCAGGTGAGTTTGAGACAAGGTGTGCCGTGCTTCTGAAGAATAATGGAATTCTTCCGCTTAAAAAAGATAAGAAGATTGCCGTTATCGGGGAATTTGCTGAGAATGTCCGTTGCCAGGGAGCCGGGAGCAGCCACATTCATACCCGGAGGCCGCTTTCCTTTATGGACTGTGCAGAGGGACTTTGCACGGCTTATGCCAGAGGATACGATGCTCATAAAGAAGAGCGGGATGAGAAGTTGGAAAATGAAGCTGTCATAACAGCGGCTTCCTGTGATGCTGCTGTCATTTTTGCCGGAATCCCTGAATCCTTCGAAGTGGAGGGCTGTGACCGGGAGCACATGAGGATGCCGGAGAACCAGAATTCCCTGATCCGTACCGTAGCGAAGGCACAGAAGAACACAATCGTTGTACTGCATACCGGTGCGCCTCTGGAGCTTCCGTGGGAGAAGGAGGTTTCGGCTGTCCTTTGCATGTATCTCGGAGGTGAGAGTGTCGGGAAGGCAGAAAAAGAACTGCTTTTCGGTGAAAAAAACCCCTCGGGAAAGCTGGCAGAGACCTGGCCGCTAAAACTGGAGGATAACTCCTCCTTCCTTAACTTTCCGGGAGAGAACGGGAAAGTTAAGTATAAAGAGGGAGTTTTTATCGGTTATCGCTATTATGATAAAAAGAAGATGGAGGTACGGTATCCTTTCGGCTACGGACTGTCGTATACTTCATTTGAATACCGCTTACTTAAGTTGAGCCGGAACGCTGTCGGAGATGGCGATATTCTGAAAGTGACCTGCAAAGTCTTAAATACGGGAAAAACAGAAGGAGAAGAAATCATCCAGCTGTATGTGGGGCAGAAAGAAAGTCCCGTCATGCGTCCGGTCAGGGAACTTAAAGGTTTTTGTAAACTTCGGCTCGCGCCCGGAGAGGAAAAAGAAGCAGAGTTTATTCTGGACAGCCGTTCATTTTCCTATTATGAGGAACGTATCCATGACTGGTATGCTAATAGCGGGGAATATCGGATTGAGATAGGCGCCTCCAGCAGGGATATCCGGCTGTCGGCAGGAATTCGCTACCAGGCGGATAAAGAGCTGCCTGTTCATTTTACAAAATATTCGACAATAGGGGAATTACTGCAGACGGAAAAAGGACGTGCCTATATGAAAGTCCTTAAAACAAGGATGGGCGGCGATCCTGCACCTGCAGAGGGAGAAATAAAAGAGGATGAGGAAGAAAGTAACGGCGGAGAAGAAAGTACGAATGCCCTTGGGGAAGGGGCTGACCGCGCCGACGCAGCAGCGCTTGGAATGCCGCTTTATTCTTTCCATACCTTCGGTTTTATGAGCGAGGAAGAAGTGGAAGCCCTTGTTGCGTCATTGAATGAAAAAAATGTCTAATTTGTATATAGCATCGCCAATTCTTAATCACGTCCTGCCGCCTCCGGAGTTTAAAATCAGTATATAAGAAATAAACACGGAACGAAAAAGCAGTACGGAAAACTCAGGGAAACGGTTAAGACCGTGAAAATCGAAAGGAGAATGGGATGAAATCGAAATCAGTGAAAAACAGTTCAGAAGGTACAGAAAGCTTTTCTGAAGAAGCGGCAGATGTTTCAAATGCAGTGATGAATGCGGCGGGAGATGCGGCGGCGGAGGAGCCGCAGGCAGAAGAACTGATAAAAGAAAATGAAAAAAAAGGCAAAAAATCCAAAGATGACAAGGTGGGTTTCGGAACGCTGATGCTGTGGCAGAGCCGTATGATTTCCACGTCCATTGCGGTATTGATTTTCGGCTATCTTATGATTTATTGTACAGACACGATGAAAATTCCGGCGGCGGCAGTCAGCCTTATTCTGGTTCTCAGCAAGGTGCTGGACGGTGTTACGGATTTGTTTGCGGGCTTTATTGTTGACAAAACAAAGACGCGCTGGGGCAAAGCACGCCCGTATGAGGTCTTTGTCGTCGGTCTTATGTTTTGTACCTGGCTGCTTTTCTCCTGCCCGGAAAGCTTCAGCACAATAGCCAAATGTATCTGGATTTTTGTTATGTACGGATTGGCCAATGCGATCTGCTATACGTTCCTTAATGCGAATAATACACCCTATATCGTACGGGCCTTTAAAGATACTCAGATTGTCAAACTGACATCTTACGGAAGTATTGTAACAATGCTTGCTGCGGTTGCCTTCAATGTGGCTTTCCCGATGCTGATGGGAAGTATTGCGACATCCGCTTCCGGCTGGAGCCGCCTGGTCCTTTTATTCGCAGTTCCGATGGCGGCGATCGGTCTTCTGCGTATGATTTTTATTCCTGAGAAATACGATGTCGATGTTAAATCCCAGCAGGAGCCGCTCAAGGTCAAAGATATTGCCGTCGTTGTAAAGACCAATAAATTCATTCTTCTCATCTGCATGATGACCCTCATTTTTAACTTTGTCTGCAACATGGGCGTCAATGTATATTACTATACTTATATCGTGAAAAATGTCGGCCTTATGGGAGTTGCCTCCCTTGCAACCATTGTGGCAATCCCGCTCGCCCTGTTCTTCCCTAAGCTGATTTCGAAATTTACGGTTGTTAAGCTGATGTTCGCCGGCTTTATAATTTCCGCATTCGGTTATCTGCTTAATTATTTCGCGGGAGCGAATCTGCTTATTCTGATTATTGCCGGAATCCTGACCGGAGCCGGAACGATTCCCGCCAGCATGCTGAGCGCTCTCGTTATCCTGGAATGTGCGGATTTCAATGAATGGAAAGGTATTCACCGCATGGAAGGCACAATGAGCAGCTTCAACGGTTTCGCCGCCAAAGTAGGAGCCGCACTCGGAACCGCTGCGCTTGGCATCTTGATGTCGCTTTCGGGCTATACCGGAGATGCTGCAACGATGCCGGATTCAGCCATTAACATGATAAGAATGCTGTTTTCGATCGTGCCGATGGTTCTTTATATCCTTACGGCTTTATCGCTTCGAACCTATAAGCTGGATAAGCTGATGCCGCAGATTAAAGCGGAAAATGAAGCTAACCGCAAAAAATATGAGGAAGAGCACGGGCAGAACTGACCTTTTCGGATTAAAAACGCTCTTATAAAAAAGTTTTCTGGAACAGTACAATAGGCATGGAAAAATCCCCGCGCGGATTCTATAATCTAATTAGATTATAGAATCCGAAAGCGGGGTTTTTCTATGGGAAATGTACCTTATCAGGAACGGCTGCGTCTTTTCGCGGGGGAGGTATCCGCTGCGGCAGGAATCGGAACGTGGTGTTTCGGAAACGAACGGCAGCTTTTTTATTCCACCTGCCCGAACGAAAAGGAATTTCAGATGCTTCTCGGTCTTGAGAACGGACTGGATTTTGCATTTGAAAAGGAGGGCGGCTGCGGCCGGCCTGTGATTCTCTCCGATTCAATGAATTTGATATGGGCGGCGGAGCACGCTTATGAAGGCGGAAAGCCGGCTCTCCTGATTGTGATGGGACCTGTATTCCTTAACAGGACTTCTGTAAAAAATATCGAAAAAGCCCTGCAGAAAAAGAATCTTTCCGTTACGGTCATGCTTCAGATGAAAAGACTACTCGGGAATGTTCCTGTTGTCGGGATTTCTGCATTTTTTGAGTTCGCGGTCATGCTGCACTATATGATCACGGAGGAGAAGGTGAGCTCTGATGATTTCATTTTCCAGACGGATGAGAAAATGCTGGGGAAACTGCCGGCCTTTGAGGAACCGCCGGAGACAGATGCCTTAACGAAGGCAGAAGCGGATGCAGAGAGAACATTTAGGGGAGAAAAAGTGTTCCTTACAGCGATCCGTGAAGGCAATGTGAACTATTTGAAGGTACTTTCGGAGCAGGGAAACTTTGGCGGAGGATTGCTTACGGATACCGGAGACGCATTAAGGGACGGCAAGAATACGGTTCTTGTCTTCTGTGACCAGTGCACGCGGGCCGTTATGGACGGCGGCGTATCTGCCAGGGCTGCGAAAGAGCTGGAAATCCGTTATGCGAATGATATTGAAAAATGTAAATCGTTCACAGAATTGCTCAGGTTAAACAGCAGTCTTATGGCGGAATGCGTCCGGAAGGTTAACGAGTTCAGGGAAAATGAAAAGGCTTCCTCAGGGGTCCGCGCCTGCTGCGACTATATTAAGGCGAATCTTACAAAGCCGCTTTCGGTCGAATTTCTCGCAAAGGAAACGGGATATACGGATTATTATTTTACGAAGAAATTCAGGAAGGAAACGGGCGTCAGCCTGACGGATTATATTAAGCAGGCCAGAATCGAATATGCGAAAATTCTGCTTATAACGACCAGAACCGGAATCGACGAGATCAGCGATTCCCTTCGTTTCGGGACGCGTAATTATTTCAGCAAGGTTTTCCGGGAAATCGTGGGTATCACGCCTGCTGCTTACCGGGAACGGATGCGGAAAGGGGAAATTGCGGCTGACCAGAAACTTTAACTCTCTCTTCACGAATTTTTGTATAAAATAATGAATTGCTGTTATGAGGTGCATTCCTCCGCCGGATATAATCTTTTTAAGATCAATACTCTGGAACGGGAGGAATTTTATAATGGAAGAAGAACTTTATAATCCGGAAGAAGACAATAGTTTTAAAGAACCGTATACGGATACGGAAGAGTGGCGCGATCTGCCGGTGCGTCATTTTTATGTACACGGAGGCTTTAAGGGAACGGATATTGACGGTGAAAATGAAGTTCGTTTCTGCTTTTATTTTCCTGAGAAGGAAAAATACGAAGGCAGGTTCTATCAGTATCTTTCACCGGCTCCGGAAGATGAGCATGAGAGCGAGCATCTGACGGGAGAAGATGACAAGATTACTTTTGCACTTACCCACGGGGCCTATTACGTGGTTTCCAATCAGGGCGGTTTTGTTCCGCCGATGGGGCAGCGGCTTTACCGTGCGAGCTCCAATACGGCGGTTTTCGGAAGGAAGCTTGCAAAAAAGCTGTATGGCACGGAAGCAAGGCCTTTTGGTTATGTTTTCGGTGGAAGCGGCGGAAGCTTTAAGACGATGAGCTGTATGGAATCGACAAAAGGAGTCTGGGACGGCGCGGTTCCGTATGTTCTGGCAAATCCGATGGCGACACCGAATGTTTTCTGCCCGAGGGTACGGGCGATGCGCGTCCTGCGCGGGGAAGGCCTCAAAAAGGTTGTGGATGCCATGGAACCCGGCGGAAGCGGAGATATTTACGCCGGCCTCAGTGATATTCAGACAGAAGTCCTGAAGGAAGCGACAAAAATGGGCTTTCCGAAACGCGGCTGGTTTTCCTGGCCGACGATGGGGGACGGGGCCCTGATGGTCCTGGCGCCGAGCATTTATAAAATTTTTCCGGATTATTTTACTGATTTCTGGATTAAGCCCGGCTTCGCCGGCGCCGATCCGGACAGTTCGGAATCCCGTGACCGGGTGAAGTTCAAGACGGTCGTTACGGAGCTGATCAAGCCTGAAA
>DCDB01000015.1 GCA_002316215.1 Lachnospiraceae bacterium UBA1066
TATGAAGCAAGACTTTCCATCGACGGCATGATGTGCTCAAACTGCTGTATCCGTGTGGAGAATTCCCTGAATTCCCTGGAAGGAGTCTGGGCGCGGGCAGATCTGGAAACGAAGACGGCCAAAGTACTTATGAAAGAAAAAACGGAAACAAGGACTTTGGAAGACGCCGTTCGGGATGCCGGTTATCAGGTGACCGGCTTGACATGGAAACCCCTTAAGCCGTGAAGCTCCTGACGGATGCCTTGATCGCGCGGCTGGCAGCTCAGCTGCTTAAGACGATCCCGGATACAGATGTAAAGGAGAGACGGAATGAACCGATTCCTGCAGAACATCCGAAGACCTGAAGGCTTTGGCGGAAGCGTCGCGGCATTCCTGATGAACCATAAACATGCTACTTTATCCGACTGGGGGATATCGCGTTTGAACCTGAAAGAGGAAAAGGATATCCTTGACATCGGCTGCGGAGGAGGCAGGAATCTTGCTGCTCTTTTAGAAAGATGTCGGCATAGCCGTGCTGTCGGCATCGATTATTCAGGGGTAAGCGTTCGGAGAGCGATGAGAAAAAACAGAAAATATATTGAAGAGAACCGCTGCCGCATCCTGCGGATGCCGGTTTCGGGACTCCCAATCTGGGGCAGAAAATTTGATCTGGCAACAGTTTTTGAGACGGTATATTTCCGGCCTGATATGAAGGATTCATTTCGACGTATATACAGTTCCCTCAGACCGGGTGGAAGTTTCATGATCTGCAGCGAGGCAGACGGGACAGACGTATCGAAAGCGCGATGGGAGAGCCAAATCAGTGGAATGAGAATCTGCCGCAGGGATGAACTTGAAGAAATTTTGTGGAGCACTGGATTCATGGAAGTCACGGTATACCGAAAACCGGAGAAAGGATGGCTGTGCATTACAGCGAAAAGAGGGATTGAACAGAATAAAGCAAATAGAAAGTACGTCGGATTATAAAGGGTTCAGCTGATGGATGCAGCGGTATCGGCGTCAATTGATAAATATGGTTTTGTCCGGCATCCGGGATCGGAACCGGTAAAAATAATCTATCTGACAGAGGAGGAATTATCATGCAGTGGAAGACATTCATCGGAGGTTTTTTATTAGGAACAATTGGAATCACGATCCTTTCAAGCAGGGAAGCAAAACAGGTGTATTCCTATATCACGGCTGCAGCACTTCACGGGAGGGATGACACGGTAAAAAGGGCACAGATCATTTCGGAAAATGCAGGTGATATTTACCAACGCGCAAAGAAGATTAATGAGGACTGCGGAAAATATGAAGAGGAAACTATGATCAGAAATACAGAAACATGCAGGAAAGAAAAAGAAGAGAAAGAAGCACAGAAGACGAAGGAACAGTGAACCTATGAACTGCAGGATACTTGATGAATGCGCAGGACGTCTGCGCGTGCATGCGGAAGTTAAGAAACTTACAATGCATGAAGCGGACATCCTGGAATTTTACCTTAACGGGACAGAAGGAATTCTCCATGCCAGCGTGCACGAACGGACAGGGAATATCATCATCTTATATGGATCGGCAGATGGACAGGAATACAGAAAATACAGGGAAGGCGTTATTGCGGCCCTGTCAACTTATTGCGGACCGACAAGGGAGCTTGAGGAACGGATGCCTGAAGATTCCGGCGGGCGTGAAATCAATGCGGCCTATCAGGACAGACTGGCCGCTATGGCCCTTTTTAAAGCTGTACGCGATCTTCTGCTTCCGCTGCCGGTCCGGGCTGTTTATAGTCTGTTCCGGGCTGTCCATTTCTTAATCAGGGGAATTAAAAGCCTCCGGAGCAGGAAACTTAAGGTCGAGGTGCTGGATGCCGTTTCCGTTACGGTATCCGTCATAAGGGGCGATTTCGATATGGCAGGAAACATTATGTTCCTGCTTGATGCCGGGGATCTCCTTGAGCAATGGACAAGAAAGAAATCATTGAATGACCTGGCACAGCGGATGTCGCTTAATGCAGACCGCGTCTGGATGAAGAATAACGGAACGGAAGTGCTAGTCCCCATTTCAAGAATCAGGAATGGGGATCTGATCTGTGTCCGTATGGGCGGCATCATCCCGCTGGACGGCATCGTAGCGGAAGGCGAAGCCATGGTGAATCAGGCTTCGATGACGGGTGAAGCCCTGCCTGTCCGAAAAATGAAAGGCGCACCGGTCTATGCCGGCACCGTTGCGGAGGAGGGGAACTGCATCATCAGGGTAACGAAAGAATGCGGGAATGGAAGGTATGACCGGATCATTTCCATGATTGAGGAATCGGAGAAGATGAAGTCTGATACGGAAAGCAGGGCCATGAGTCTTGCGGACCGTCTTGTACCGTACACGCTCGGAGGAGCCGCAATGACCTGGGGGCTTACACGAAATATCGAAAAAGCCATTTCCGTGCTGATGGTGGATTTCTCCTGTGCCCTTAAACTGTCCATGCCTCTTTCGGTTCTTTCAGCCATGAGAGAATGTGGTGAACATCACATCACGGTGAAAGGAGGAAAGTTTCTGGAAAAGGTTTCCGCGGCCGATACGATTGTGTTCGATAAAACCGGCACCCTTACCCATGCGGCGCCAAAGGTCGTACAGATCGTGTCTTTCGGAAAACGCGGAGCAGATGAGGTGCTGAAGATTGCGGCATGTCTGGAAGAACATTTTCCGCATTCCATTGCCAACGCGGTTGTGAAGGAAGCCAAGGAAAGAAATATATGCCATGAGGAGATGCACTCGGAAGTCGAGTATGTCGTCGCCCATGGCATTTCCAGTAGGATCAACGGAAAGAAATCAGTCATCGGAAGCGCACATTTTGTATTCGAAGATGAGAAATGCGTTATTCCGGGCGGGCAGGAAAGACGCTTCAGAGAGATCCCGCAGAAGTATTCCCAACTGTTCCTTGCTATCGATGGCACCCTGGCAGGAGTCATCTGCATATCTGATCCCCTCCGGAGGGAAGCCGCAGATGTGCTGCAGGATCTGAAGAGCCTCGGAATCCGGAATGCCGTTATGATGACGGGAGACAGCGAGCGGGTGGCAGCTTCGATTGCACGGGAAGTCGGTGTAGACACCTATTTTTCTGAAGTCCTTCCGGAAGATAAAGCAGACTTCATACGAAGACAGAAAAAAATGGGGCATACGGTGATCATGGTCGGAGACGGCATCAATGACTCGCCGGCTCTCTCAGAAGCAGATGTCGGCATCGCCATCAGAGACGGGGCGGCCATCGCAAGACAGATCGCGGACATCACGATCAGCGCGGATGACCTGCATGAACTGGTATTCATGAAAAAGATTGCCGATGCCTTGCAGGGGCGGATAAAAAGCAATTATCGTTTTGTGCTCGGCTTCAATTCTGCATTGATTATACTTGGTATTGCAGGAATCTTCTCGCCATCAGCTTCTGCGCTTCTGCATAATCTTTCAACAATCGGAATCGGCATGAGAAATACGGCAGATCTACTATAACCAGAACGGAATCATATGCAAGACCTATGAATTTGAAAATAAGGACATCGTGCAGGGCAGCGTGTACATTACCCGCGAGTGCTGCGGCTCGTCCGAAATTGAACTCGGCACGGTGTACGCCGCCGAAATGGGAATTACCCTCTTTTCAAGCATTGACCGCTATACCTTAGATGAAGCGGAAATAAAAATATACTATCACTTAACGCTTGTAAAGAAAATACGAATGTCGATGAAGAGGAGCAAAAATCAGTTGCTGATAAATTGGAGAGCTATCAAAAAGCGGAAAAACTGGGAAGTCTCATTCGATATATATAGGTTATTCCAATGCATGGATGTTATCCATAGGACTGAAAAGAACGGAAAAAGGAACTTAAATCAGCATTAACTGGATTTGAGTTCCTTTTTTAGTTCTTGGAATAAATTTCAGATGTTTGAACGAAATGAAATTTTGCGGTATAATCTAAAATATAAATGGAGGAACCGAAATGACATCTGAAGAATTGATGGATAAACTCAATCAAATCCAGAAGCTGAAATGTGAAACACAGACGATGGAAATAAAAAGCGGGGAGCATGGTTGCCCGAAACACTTGTATGACTCTATTTCGAGTTTTTCGAATCAGGATGACGGAGGTGTCATCGTTTTTGGCGTGGACGAGGAACAGGGATACAAAGAAGTCGGGATATATGATCCTCAGGATATACAGAAAAAAATCAATGAACAATGTCTGCAGATGGAGCCGGTCGTACGTCCGCTGCTTACAGTTGTGAAAAAGGATGGAAAGTCATTCGCTTCAGCGGAGATTCCCGGCGTAGATCTTTCTGACCGACCGTGTTATTACAAGGGAAGGGGAAGGCTGAAAGGCTCCTATACACGAGTCGGGGACAGTGATGAACCCATGACCGAATATGAGATATACAGCTATGAAGCATATCGAAAAAAATATCAGGATGATGTCCGCGAAGTCCCGAGGGCAGGTATGACTTCTTTGGATAAAGAATTGCTGGGGCGGTATATCCGTCTCATCAAAGCAGGGAAGCGCAATCTGTCCGCAATGAAGGATGAAGGCATCTATGAACTGATGAGCATTCAAAGAAACGGGAAGGCTACGTTGAGCGCGGTGCTTGTATTCTGTCCATATCCGCAGGCTTATTTCCCCCAACTGTGCATCAATGCTGTAGTTGTGCCGGGAAATGAGATCGGAGCCACAGGAGATGCGGGGGAACGCTTCCTTGACAATCAGCGTATCGAGGGAAATATTTCAGATATGCTGGACGGAGCAATCTCGTTTGTGAAAAAGAACATGAAGACAAAGACAATCATCCATCCGGAAGACGGGAAACGGGAAGACAGGACGGATTATCCGGTAACAGCCATCAGGGAAGCAGTCCTGAACGCACTGATGCATAGGGACTACAGCATTTATACAGAAGGAATGCCAATACAGATCCTTATGTTTGACGACAGAATCGAGATCCGCAATCCCGGTGGTCTCTATGGAAGAATTACGGCCGATCAGTTGGGGAAAGTGCAGCCGGACACAAGAAATCCGGTGCTGGTTACGGAACTGGAAGCTTTGGGTATTACGGAAAATCGTTATTCCGGAATCCCGACAATCCGGAGGGAAATGAAGAAATATCATCTGGCAGTCCCGGAATTTTTAGATGAAAGAGGCAGCTTTATCGTAAAACTCTACAAAAAGGAAGGAATTCCTGAAACGGAAGCTGAGATCGATGAGAAATCGCAGGGTTTGATATTCTTTTGCAGAACGCCGAGGACTAGAAAAGAAATCTGCGATTATCTTGGACTATCATCGATTACCTATGCAATAAAAGTACATGTGCTGCCGCTTGTGGCCGCAGGAAAACTAAAAATGAGCATTCCTGATAAACCGAAAAGTCCCAAACAGATGTATTTTAGTTAATAATACTTGTGCCTGAGATTTACGAACATTTATTAGAAACTCAGAGGATTGTATAATTTATTTCGAAAAACAAATGTACACCAAAATATTAAAGGATTTAAAATAATAAGAAAGTGTGCAATAAATGGACAAACTGAAGCTAAATTTAGAAAATTGTTATGGTATCCAAAAGATGGATGCTATGTTAGACTACTCAAAAAATAATGTTGCTATAATTTATGCACCAAATGGAACAATGAAATCTTCATTGGCTAAAACGTTTGAATCAATACGAGATAATTTGTATGAACAGGTAAAAACAAAATTGAAATATTCACCACGTAGTAGTTTTGAAACAAAAAATAGTATGTTAAAGATTGGGGCTATACTTTAAAAACGGAAAGTAAGTGTCTAGAAGAGATCAGTAATTTAATCCATGATTCCTCAGCAACATGTGCCTTGAATGAAAACGAATTAGATTATAATGCCCTGTTTAATGAAAAAGTGTATTCTATGATTAAAACAGGTAAAACAGCAACATTAATTGAGGAATATGAAAAAAAATATAATGAACTTGTTGACAAGTCACTTTATATGCAACCGCTTCCTTGCTAACAAGTTTTTGAAATTTAAAAAGCAAATTTCAAAAATTTTGAGCCTAGAGTGTGCAAAAATCGCACAGGCTCAAAACACGCAATTCAGCACAGCAGACCACTACCTTTCCCGCAATTTTTTTGTAGCTTTTTTTATTATGATACTTTTTGCTTTGCAATGATTTCGTAGGGGGTATTGTGAATCTTTTAAATCAATTAATAAGAACTTCTTATCAAAAGCTCCGGAAAATAAAATTGATTCGTTTTGTCTCCTCAGGTAAAGTGTTGCCATAAACGAAAAGAGGAGGCATTCAGAAATGTCAAAAAATCTGATCATCTTTTATTCTAGAAGAGGCTGGAATTATGTGAATGGCAGCATTCGGAATCTGCCGGTCGGAAATGTCGAGACTGCCGCGAAGTATGTGCAGAAGGCTGTCGGCGGCGATCTTTTTGAAATCGAACCGGTCTATAATTACTCCGGGGATTACATGACCTGCACGAGGGAGGCAAAGGAAGAACTGAGATCAAAAGCCAGACCGGAACTTAAGAAATACCTGGATGACATTTCAGCGTATGACAATATATTCGTCATGGCCCCGTGCTGGTGGGGGACATGTCCGATGCCGGTGTTCACGCAGCTTGAAAGACTGGACTTCACGGGCAAGAAGGTATTTCCGTTTATGTCCCATGAAGGAAGCGGTCTCGGAAGCTGTGAGAAGGATATC
>DCDB01000085.1 GCA_002316215.1 Lachnospiraceae bacterium UBA1066
CGGCGAAGGTGTTGGTGGTCAGAATCAAAGAACCAAAGTGAGAAAGACAAGTATCGTGAAAATCGCCCCATTTGGGGCGGTCAGACAGGGATTATTAATTCCTGAACGGCATAGTCGTTGATATTCGGCTATGCCGTTTTTCGTTTAGTTTGGCAAGTGATAGCACCAATGCAGTTATAGAAAATTTGAATCCGCCGGGTTCTGCGGCCATCTACCTTTTCAGCCTTGAATACTATAATTTTGTCAATGAACTCTCGGATAATCTTTGCATCCAATTCTGTAATTTCTGTATACTTTTTAATCAGTGTCAGAAAGCGGAATGTTATTATAAATCTGCGCCGATACAAAAAATATTCAGCGGAAGTAGTTGAACTATTGAAGAATGCAGACTCGGAGTATATCCCCGCCGATGCTTATGAAGCGGTGAATGACAAACTCCTATATAGGCAACATGAAATATTGAATTTTACGGCGGATCATCAAAGTAGTTCATTCTCGTACATTGACTCGAGAAAAATGTTGGAGAAGAGAGGCTTTCTTAAAAATCAACTTTCTGAAGGTATGACGCGATTACTAAACGAGTTGCTGGATGTTAGAAACTGGACATTCCATAATCCTCAATCACTAATGGTTGCTGCGAAAGAAGCCATGGAAAAGAATATTCCCGATGCTCTAAAGGGCATAGCAAAGGTCACGCCGCAATTAAATCCGATTCCCGTCCCGGTTGTTGACAAATATGAGTTGCTCTTGCTTCGCTGGCAATTCATACGGAAGAGCACATTGAGCAGTTTGGATCTGTTCTTCAAGCGATGAAAACAGATTATCAGGAAATGTATGATTCAATTGAAAATAAGCCCTTCTTGCTCTCTCCGGGTGGTTTTTCATCGGCAGTTCAATATATTGATCACCACGGTGTATCACGACTAACTGATATGAGCAGCGACATCTCTCAAATATCGATGGCGATTCAAAAATCAAAATATGATAGGACTGGTGAAAAATTAAAAGAGTGGGTAGTCCGTTTTAATGGCGAAAGCACCGAGGAGGGGCCTTCAGAATGAAAAATGGATTAACAAAGAAGCAACTTGCAGACTATGAGCAGCTCTGCCGGGACAGAAACAGCGGACGCGTCCTGACGCCGGATGGCCTGCGACTGATTTGTGCTGCATGCAATTACGACACGGAAGCTATCGGGAAACACTTTCTGGAGCTGTTACCAAAGATTTGCCCACAATAAGAGGACATTCAAGAGGCTATAAAGCAAAGATGTACGGTGGAGTAATTCCGAGACGAATAAAATTGAAAAATTTCAGATCTTATATTGACAAATCTTAATTTGAAGCGTACTCTTATCACATCAGTAGAATTTGATTTGAGGTGAGAAAATGGACTCTTTCCACGAGAAGGATGCGAAGGTGTTTAAAGCCCTGTGTGATCCACGTAGACTTGCGATATTAGAACGACTGCGCAGCGGTGAAAGATGCGCTTGTGTGCTGCAGGAAGAGGTGGATATTGGCCAGTCTGGCTTGTCCTATCACATGAAGATTCTTTGCGAATCAGGTATCGTAGAGAGCAGACAGGAAGGAAAGTGGACACACTATCGTCTGTCGGATGTTGGCTGTGAGTCAGCAATTATGCTTCTTCGCCGGCTTACCACACCGGACGCACAGCAAAAATGCGATTGCTGTAAGTGAAAGCCATCCTGAAAAGATGGCTTTTGTTTCCGGCAAAACATCAATTATTCTTGATTTGACGTAAATCTGAAAGCGAGGTTTCTTTATGGGTGTTTGGGATTTTATCCAGAACCAGATTCTTGGTATGAAATGGCTGAATGGACTGATTGGCTCGCTGCTCACTTCGTTTGGTCTGGACGTTTCTTCCCGCTGGGGTGGCAGCGCACAGTTCTTTCTTTATGATGTGATAAAGATTACAATTTTGCTTTGTCTGCTGATCTTCATCATTAGCTACATTCAGAGCTATTTCCCGCCGGAGCGAAGCAAGAAAATACTTGGCCGTTTTCACGGCCTCGGGGCGAACAGCATCGCTGCGCTGCTTGGTACGGTAACGCCTTTTTGCTCCTGCTCATCCATCCCGCTGTTCATCGGTTTTACCAGTGCAGGGTTACCAGTGGGCGTAACATTCTCGTTTCTCATCTCCTCGCCGATGGTGGACCTCGGCAGTCTCGCGCTGCTCATGAGCATCTTTGGCGCAAAGGTCGCTATTGTGTACGTGATCTTCGGCCTTGTTGTAGCAGTAATCGGCGGCACAATTATTCAAAAGCTGCACATGGAACGCTATGTCGAGGACTTTATCAAGAACGCTAGCAACGTGGATATTGAGTCACCAGAGCTGACGCAACGCGACCGGTTCGTCTATGCCAAGGATCAGGTAGTCAATACCTTTAAAAAAGTGTTTCCTTATATTCTTATCGGCGTAGGTATCGGCGCAGTCATCCATAACTGGATTCCAGCAAATGTTGTAGAAGCTATACTTGGCGGCAACAATCCATTTGGTGTCATACTTGCTACTATCATCGGCGTACCGATGTATGCAGATATCTTCGGGACTATTCCAATTGCTGAGGCGCTTTTGTATAAGGGTGCGCAACTCGGCACCGTGCTTTCTTTCATGATGGCAGTCACCACGTTGTCTCTGCCGTCGCTCATTATGATACGCAAGGCTGTGAAGCCGAAACTGCTGGCGCTGTTTATAGGCATTTGCACGGTGGGCATCATAATCGTAGGGTATCTATTCAATGTACTCCAGCCTTTTCTTGTCTAAGCATGGAGGAGAAGGTATGTTTACAGCAATCTTGTACGGCGTTGCCGGAACGGGGCTGATTGCGTCATTCTCTGCTGATCGGCAGAAAACAAAGAAGGCCCTGATGAAAGCGTGGAAGTCCTTTGAGAATATTTTGCCGCAGTTCCTGTCTGTATTGGTCATCATTGGCCTTACGCTCATTCCCGGCTTCGTGGCATTTCCGCTGGCAGCAGCGCTTCTGAAAAATGGCGCGGGCTATGCCCAGATCGCGGCTTTCGTGTCCTCTCTCGTGATGGTGGGTGTTGTAACGCTTCCCATGGAGTTTAAGGTGTTCGGCAAGCGAGCGGCGATATTGCGCAACGTGCTGGCGCTGGGGGTGATTTTTCAATGAAAAAGCTTGTTGTCCGCTATCGCTCGTTTCTCATTTTGCTTGCAGTATTGGCAACGACGGCGCTTTTCCGTCCGGATGTCGGCGCGTCTTTGCATGAGTATCGTTGGAATCCTCCCGGTTGCAGGCGGTATGGGTCATTTGCTGCCCGCGGTGGAAAAGGATAAAATTTATCAATTAAACAAGGAGAGTTGAAAAATGGCTGTAAAATGGTATCCCGTAATTGATTACGTCGCGTGTGTTGAGTGCGGCACCTGTTCCAATTTCTGTCCGCATGGCGTCTATGACAAGAGCAAATCTCCGACACCGGTAGTCGTGAATCCCGATAGTTGTATTGATCACTGCCACGGCTGCCAGAATCGGTGCTCGGTCGGCGCTATTTCTTATGTGGGCGACGATGCCGGCAGTTCCGCGCAAAGCAGCTGTGGGTGCGGTTGCAGCTGCAAAGCCACAGAGGAATCGAAGAAGGAAGTGAAGATAGATTATCTCTATCTGGATTTAAAAACCTGCGACCGGTGCGTCGGAACAGATCAGATTCTGGAAGAAGTCCTCACCTTGCTGCGGCCCGCGCTGGAACTGGCCGGATATAAAGTGGAACTCCGCAAAACAGAGATGACCACGGCGGAGCTTGCCGAAAAGTATCGCTTTATCTCTTCCCCCACAATTTTTGTGAATGGGCGCGACATCTGCGGCGAAGTGCAGGAAAATACCTGCAGCTGCTGCGGGGCGATAAGCGGAACGGATACTAACTGCAGGACATTTTCTTATAACGGCAGCGTTTATGAGGTGCCCCCGAAAGAAATGCTGGCAGAGGCGGTTCTGCGGGAGGTCTTTGCCCCCGCACAGGATTCGGCACGCACAGAGTACCGTCTGCCAGAGAACCTGAGACGGTTTTATGATGGAAAGGAAACAAAGAAAAATGCCGGCAGTTCATGCTGCTGAAATATGGAGGTTACGAAGATGGCACTGTTTGATTTTGGAAAGAAAGAAGAAGAAAAAACCACCTGCGGTTGGGGCGGTTCTTGCGAACCCGCGCAGCCTGTGCAGAAAGTTCCGGCCTGCGCCTGTAACGGCTCTGTTGAGACGTTTGAGGCAGAAAAAAACACCGGTAAGACGAAAAACGTACTCTCCAGCGTCAAGGTGCTCGGCAGCGGCTGCAAGAACTGCCATGCCCTGCTGGTCAACACCAACAAGGCCCTCAAGTCGATGTTGGTCCCCTTTGAGGCTGAATATGTGACAGATATGGCAAAGGTTGCGGCCTATGGCGTCATGTCCACGCCTGCGCTTGTCGTCAATGAGAAGGTCGTTTCCATGGGCAAGGTATACAGCGCGGCCGAAGTTGAAAAGCTCCTGCACAAGCTCGGTTATTGATTTGGAACTGACATGAAAAAGCAAACCTCAGAGGGAATTAGCTTCTTTCAGCGCTATCTATCCGTCTGAGTGGTGCTTTGCTGGTAGTGAGCGTGCTGCTGGGACATCTGCTCCACCGGCATTGCCCCATTTCTAAATCGGTTCGAATACTATCGGGTCTCCACTCCATTTTTTGTTTGTTAAAGGTTTGTACGGCGCTTAACGTTGATTTTAAAGATA
>DCDB01000066.1 GCA_002316215.1 Lachnospiraceae bacterium UBA1066
TTTATTTTACTGCCGCTTCTATCTTACTGCACGGTTAAAATTCTAATGTTTTATTTATCCTGATATACGGCTGCGGACACTTTCATTTCCTGTCCGTAACTATTACTCAGCCGACACAGCTCACCGTTTTTAACCGCCCTCATCAGATCAGTCCCGCGGCGATCCTGCCGAGGAAATCAAGGACCGGAGCCGGCCAGACGCCGAAAATGATGTTCAAAGCGGCAAAGATGCCGATCGGCGCCAGCATCAGAAGCCCCGCCTCTTTTATTCCGCTTTCGCTCTCCGGAACAGCCGCCTTAATACTTTCAGGCTGCGTCTTTTCCGTCTGCGTCATCACGGCTTGCATTCTTCCAGCCGGCGTCATCCCGGCTTGCGTTCTTCCCGCCTGTGTCATCCCGGCCGCGCTCTCTTTCTTCATCGGGAAAAAGGCCCGTATGCTGACGGATATCGTATAGATCGCGCACAGGAATGCCGCAATAAGGAGACAGGCCGTGCCTGCAACTGCCCACGGCGTCCCGGCCGCAGCTCCCGCGATGAGAAGATTCCATTTCGAAACAAAACCGCAGAACAGCGGAACGCCTGTCAGGGAAAACGCTCCGATGGTATAAAAGGCAAAGGTAAACGGCATGCGGCGGCCTGCGCCGTTCATTTCATAAATATACTCTTTTCCAGTCACGCGGATAAAGGCGCCTGCGCAGAGAAAAAGCGACATTTTTATGATGCTGTGAAAAAGCATATGCGCCATCCCGGCGCGAAAACCGTCTTCGGTCAGCAGCATGACGCCGAACAGCATATAGGAAAGATTGCTGACAGTGGAATAAGCCAGCCGCCTTTTCAAATGACGTTCGCGCAGTGCCATCGCGGCGCCGAACACCGTCGTAAACGCCGCAAGGGCAAGGCAGATATCCTGGACAAATGTCCCGGCGATGTAAGCGGGTCCGTAGGAATAATAGGTCAGGCGCATGATGGCAAAGACGCCGGAGTTGACGACCGCCACGGCATGCAGAAGAGCCGTGACCGGCGTCGGGGCGACCGTCGCCTGCGGCAGCCAGCCGTGCAGCGGAAAAACCGCCGCCTTGACGCCGAAGCCCATAAAACCGAAGAGGAAAATGAGCTGCATAAGGCCTTTATCCGCCGCCTCCGTAAGAACGCCGCCGTAGGTAAATGCTCCGCCGTTCCCGTAAACCGTGACCATGACAACGGCAATAAACGCAAGGGAGGCGCCGCCGATAACATAGGCCGCGTACCGTCTTCCGGCAAACATTCCGGCATGATCCTGATTGTGGCTGACAAGAGGAATCGTGACGAGCGTCAGCATTTCATAAAAGACATACATGGTCAGGATATCGGCAGCGAAGGCAATCCCGAGCGTAATGCCGTAGGACATGACATAGAAAGCAAAGAAGGAATTCTTCCGTCCGGCATCCTTCATATATTCAAAAGCATAAAGGAGCACAAGCGGCCACATCACCGAAATCATACCCGCAAAAAGACAGGAAAGACCGTCGATCCGGAAATTAATGGCAAAACCTTTCGTAAAGCTGTAGACGTTTATCCTGTCGCGGCTGCCGAAAAAAATCAGGAGAAAAACCGAAACGCTTGTCAAAACCGCTGTCATTTCCGCATAGAAATTCCGCGCCCTGTCTGTTTTTATTTTCAGAAAGAGCATCGAAAATCCGCCCAGAAGCGGAAGCATGATCGGAATCAGAATCAGATACGGGCTCACGGTTTCTCCTTTTTTCTCTTTGGGGACAGTCCCCGCGTGTTAAAACAGCCGGCTGCCGAAGAGACCGACGGCAAGCGCGACGGCGCAGAGCGCAATCATCGGTATCGTCATCAATCGGTTCGGTTCGGCCTTCACAAGCTTCGACGTGTCAAAATCCTTACCCGGGAAGAAAGCGTCGATGGCAACCGGGAAAAGATAGCCTGCCGTAAGAAGCGCCGACAGAAGCAGGATGACCGGAGGCAGAATGGCAAAAGCTCCCATGCCGTCGCCGACTGCCGCCGAAGCGATATACCACTTGCTGACGAAGCCGCCCATCGGCGGTATCCCGACCAGCGAAAGCGAAGCGATCATAAAGCACCACATCGTCACCGGCATCTGTTTTCCCACGCCCTTAAGTTCCGCGACATTCCGCTTTCCCAGCTTGTAAATGAAAACCCCGGCGACGAGGAAGAGGCATCCTTTGGAAGCCGCATGGCACATAACGTGCAGAAGTCCGCCTTTCATGCCTTCCGGGCTCATAAGCGAAAGGCCGAGCATGATGTAGGAGATCTGGCTCACGGTTGAATAGGCCAGCCTCTTTTTCAGGTTTTTCTCCATGAAAGCCATCATCGAGCCCATAAAAATCGTCAGCATGGCAAGCGACATCCAGGCGTACTGCACCCACGTTCCTTTAAGAAAATCCGTTCCGACAGAGTAATAAACGAGGCGGATTACGGCGATAATTCCGGCCTTTGCGATAATGCCGGAAAGGAGGGCCGAAGCCGGTGCGGGAGCCACCGGATGCGCCGTCGGCAGCCAGCCGTGCATCGGATACATCCCGGCTTTTGTCCCGAAACCGACGATCGCGACAAAAACTGCCGCCAGAATCACAGGCTCGTGTCCGGCCGCCTTCGCTGCGTCCAGGAATCCGCCGGAAACGAATTCACGCCCTGCCCCGGAATAATAGTAGACGAAAAACACGCCCATAAGTCCCATAAGCGCACCGCCGATGGAGTAAAACAGGTACTTAAGACCGGCCGAAATGGCCTCTTTCGTCCTGTCGTGGAGTACGAGCGGCACGGATGTCAGCGTCGCCATTTCAAAACAGAAGTAAACGGTGACGAGGTTTCCCGCCTCGCAGACCGAAAGCAGTGCTCCGAAGGAAACGTAATAGAAGGCGAAAAACACGTTCTCGTGATCTTCCATTTTCATATATTCAAAGGCGTAGAAGGATACCGCCGTGTAAAGCATCATCACAGCCGCCATGAACCATCTCCCGACATTGTCGATGGAAAAGGCCATCGTGACATTTTCGGAAAATGAAAGAACAGTGACGGAGCCCCCGAAGCACAGTGCAAGAATGCCCAGGATATCCGAAAGGACGGTGACCGCCGCATAATAAAAGTGCCGTGTCCGGCTGTCCTTCACTTTTGCGCAGGATACCAGGATCCCGGCTATCATCGGAAAAAGTATTGAAATTATCAGCAGCATAATACCCTCCTAAAAGACTCTCGAAATTTTCAGGCTTTCTCAAAATGCATTTCAGGATCTCATAGCTTCACTTCAGAAAAACATCCCGAAACCTCTCTCAATGAGATCCACGACTGCCCAGGAAAAAAGCCCCAGGAACAGGTTCGCGGCAATCAGCACCAATGAAGGAATAATATAATCCGGACGCCGAAGGCCGGAAGCTCTTCTTTGTTTTTCACGGGACGTGACTTCCGCCGCGCTGCCCGCTGTCCCCGCAGCCAAACCCTGCGCCGCCGCGCTGCCCGCTGTCACGGAAGACAGAGCCTGCGCCGCCGCGCTTTGCGGGTGCGTGTATATACGAATGATCGTCCGGATAAAATACATCGCATTTAAAAGCGAACTTACCGCCAGCACCAGCATCACAAGAATCAGCTTCTTATTGCTTCCGGAATCCACCGCCGCAAGCGAAAACAAAAGCTTTGACGAAAACCCTGCAAAAATCGGGATTCCGATCATGGAAAATGAACCGACGAGAAAGAAGGCCCCTGCCTGCCGGTCCCTTAAGGCGCTGCCCTGAAGTTTCTTAAAAAGCAGGCTGCCGTCCGAAACCTCCGCAAGACGCGGCGTCGAAAGGAAAAGCAGAGACTTCGTTACGGCATGCGTCAGGATGTGGAAAACGGCAGCCGTGTAGCCGGCCATGCCGCCGATCCCGATACCCATATAGATGTAGCCGATCTGGGCTGCCGAAGAAAATGCCGTCATCCGGTTAATATTGTCCGCACGCATGGCGGAAACCGAGCCGAAGATGATTCCGCACATACCGAGGACACAGAGAATCTTCCCGATCGGCATCCGATCCAGCACGTCGATTCCGATCACGCGCCAATATATTTTTATCAGCAGGAAAATATAGGCCTTCGATACCAGCGCCGAAAGCACCGAGGCCGAAGTCGGAGTCGCCCAGCCGTAGGTATCCGGCATCCAGAAATGGAACGGAAAAAGACCGCTCTTGATGGCAAGACCGATGGTCAGGATTCCGACCGAAAGCGTGAGGGTTGTCATTTGCCGGCTGTCTTTGGAAATTTCAGCAATCGCGCCCTGCATATTCATCATAAGAAGATGCCCGGTTATATCATAAAGCAGCACCACGCCAAGAAGAAACAGACCGGAGCCCAGAAGGTTCAGGATCATATAGCGGACGGCGGCAAGCGTCGTCCGGCCGATCTCGCGCACGATGAGGAGGCCGCAGCTGGTCAGCGTCAGGATCTCCAGAAAAACGTAGCCTGTGAAAATATCATTTGTCCAGGTCATGGCCATAAGCGCCGCCGTCAGCAGGTTGAGCAGCGTAAAATACAGGTTGATCTTGCTTTCGTCGATGTCCTGCACAAGAAAATGCCACCCGGCAAAGGCGGAACACAGCATGACGATCAGAAAAGTTAAGGCAATCAGAGCCTCCAGCACGCCGCCGCGGATTTCATTTCCCCAGGGCGCAGGAAATTCCCCCATCACATAGGTAAATGAAGTTCCCGTAACACTGGTATACCAAAGAACACTTGCCGAAAAGAAAATCAGCAGGCATTCATAAGCTGCCGTGTAATATTTAGCCGCTTTCCCCGGAAGCATCATGCACAGCACGCCCGAAAACAGGCTGAACACGATCGTAAAAAGCGGGAAGTTCCGTATAAAATCCACCTACCTGTCCTCCGTCTGATGCTTTGAAAGCAGATAAATATCATCCAGATTCAGCGTATGATAGCGCTTATAAAGCCGGATGGTCAGCGACAGCATAACAGCCGTAACTGACACAGAAACCA
This sequence comes from Lachnospiraceae bacterium UBA1066, assembly GCA_002316215.1. GTDB lineage: Bacteria > Bacillota > Clostridia > Lachnospirales > Lachnospiraceae > Chordicoccus. The sequence goes on from DCDB01000066.1 coordinate 4,990, forward strand.
CAATCCCCGTCAGGACAAGGCCGGCCGGGACGGGATTAATATACTCTTCCAGCTTCGCTGCGCCGTCTGCGGCAATCGGCGCCTTTCTCCCTTCGATATACCCCATCGAAGCCAGAAAAAGGAAAGTTCCCGTATCCATGATGTTCATTCCTACCAGCTTCTTGATCAGGTTCCTGTGAAAAAGCAGCATCGTAAAGCCAATGCCGAAAAGCACAATGGCAGCCGCTTCCTCATAATTTGTCAGAAGATTTGAAATCACCCGCTGTTTCTCCTTTTTCCTGTAAAACATTTCCGGCCGGCATCATACAGGCGCCGCCTTCGCAATACAAAAGCGTTCCTGATGACCGGCTTTTCCTGCGTGTATCCGATACAGCAGAAGCCTCCCCGTTAGGACCAGTCCCCGGCGATGCGAATTAACGCGTTAATCCGTTTCCGTGGGGACAGTCCCCGCGGAAGCGCCGCCGATGCTGCCGCGGCGGAACAGGCTGTAAAAGCCGAACATCGTGCAGGCGACAACGAGACCAACTGCCACATCGAGCGGCAGAATGAGTCCTCCGCTTAAGATGGCTCCCGGCGCCCCTTTCGGAATCCCGTTATCCAGACCGTTCGCTCCCATGAAAAAAACATATCCTTTTGCAAAACTGTAAAAGGACAGCGCCGCAAAAGTAATATACGACGACAGCTTCAGCGTAAAGAATTTATCTACCGTATCAAAACCAAAAGCCGCCGAGAACATAATCATGCCGGCTCCCATAACAGCTCCGCCGGAAAAACCTCCGCCGGGCGAAATCTGTCCGTTCAGCAGCACATACAGCCCGTAGACAAAAATGCAGGGAATAAGAAATGTGCCGACGCGCCCCAGGATGCTGTCCTTCGAAATGTCGAAATAGACGTCCTCGCGCACCGTATAATAATCCTCATAATCCGGCCTCATATTCTTCTTATCCCTCCGAAGAAGGATCATCACGCAGACAAGCGCCGTAAAGAGGACGTGGGATTCGCCGAGCGTATCAAAGGCACGGTAATCCAGGATCATACCCGAAACGATATTGACAGCTCCGGTTTCCTTAAGACCGCTTTCGATATAACGCTTAATGACCTCGTCCGCCCGCACATTTTCCTGTCCGTAAAGCGGAAGTCCCGCGACGATAAAAAGCAGCACGCCGATCAGGAGAATACAGCTGACAATCGCCACAGCCGTATACGCGGCGTGAAAGCCCTTCCTCTCAAGAAGCATCGTTCTCTGCGCTTCCGGAGCCTTAAGGACCGTCCGTCTCGCTGTCTGCACATTTTCCTTTATTCTCTCGCGCGGAGCATCGGGAATTTCTGTCGTATCGGTGATATTTTCCAGTACATCGGTATCCCCGCAGAGCCATCGGCGAAACTTTTCATTCATTTCCGCTTCGCCCCCATCTTCTTTTTCATCTTCCCGGCCTTAACCGCACCGGCATTTTTTCCATTTTCAGCAAAACCTGCATTCTTCCCCGCTCTGACCGCACCGGCCTTCTTTCCGTCCCCGGCAAAACCTGCATCCTTCCCCGCCTGAACTAAGCCGGCCTTCTTTCCGTCCCCGGCAGGGTCGGCATTCTTCTCATCCTCTTCCCTGATTTTCCTCAGCGTCACCAGGAAAAGAATTCCGGAAACCCCGGCGCCCACCGCCGCCTCCGTAATGGCCAGATCCGGCGACTCCATCAGAATCCAGATGATGCACATGATGGAACTGTAGGACATAAAAATGACAACCACTTTAAGCAGGTTGCGCGTCAGGTTAACCGCAACAGCGCAGACAATCAGAAGGATGAGCAGTATAATCTTGAATATTTCCGTTGTTTCCATCCCCGCCTCCTGATCCTTATTATTCTCAAGAAATGCCAAAGAACGTTTTTATTTGACTTTGCATACGTGTGTACGATAAATCATTTCATTCAGCTCTGCACACATGAATATCATACAGACGTCAAAAGTCCCGGAGTCCCCTGTAAATATACATCCCGGGCACCTTACTTTACACCCGGATCTTTTCTTTCCACATGATCGTAAAGACGCGGATTCGTATAGTATTCAATCTGACTCAGAAAATGAGTAGACACAGGTGACGTAAACCACATAAAAACCAGCACTAAAAGAAGTTTTAAAGCATCCATCCCCGGCCCTGCCCCGATCATCAGCGCGAGCGTCACGCAGAAAAGCCCGTAGGTATCCCCAATACCTCCCGCGTGCATCCGGTTCATTACAAAACCAAAACGGTAAACGCCGATGACTCCCGACGCAAATCCGATAAGTCCCAGAACAAGAAGCACCGCAGTCACAGAAAAACGCAGCCACTCAAGAAACATCCGCCGCACCCCGCTTTCCGTCCGCCCTGTCTTTTATGTTTTCTGCCCTGTCTGCCATCCGGCTTTCGCCAGGCTGTCCTTTTTGATTCTCCTTCAGGCTTCTATCAGGTTCTCCTTTTTGTTCTTCCTTCAGGCTTCTGCCGGACTTTCCTTTTGAGGTTTCCTTCAGGCTTCTGTCCTGCTTTCCTTTTGTTTTTTCCTTCAGGCCTCCGCCGGGCTGTCCTTCCCGGCTTTCACAGCCCTGTCCTTCCCCGCTCTGTCCTTCACCGCCCTGTCCTTCACCGTCTTCCTTCATGAATTTCTTCCGGAGTTTGTTGTCCGGGATATAGACCGAAGCCAGCACCAGGACAGAGACAAAACTGATCATCGTATAGATCAGGGCTACATCGGCGAGGTAGCTTTCATGCAGCAGCCGGGAAAGAATGACGATACAGGAAATGACCATCGTCCCGATCATATTGACGGACAGGATCCTGTCCGTTATGCGCGGGCCGATAATCGAACGAACCAGCATCGCACCGATCAGGACAGCAAAAACCGTAAGCGCAGCCGAATAAAGGAGTCTGTAGGCATCTGCAACTGTCATTTCAGCCTCCTTAAAAGGTGCACGAAGGAAGAATCTTCAAGTCCTTCGGCATACTCTCTTCTTAAGCAGTGGATGACGAAGCGGTCTTTCTCCTGAAAAACAGTGTAGGTACCGGGCGTCAAAGTGATGGAATTGGCCAGCAGCACATTGCAGAAGTCACCTGCAAGGCCCGAATGGAATTCCACAATCACCGGATCCGGCTTCTTTCCCGGATTTAAAGCCACGCCCATCACGGCAAATGCCGCCTTGATAATTTCCCATATGAGGTTCAGACAATAAATGAAAATCCAGGGCAGATTTTTCAGGATGCGCAGATCCGTCTTCGGGGAATACCCGAAAATCCTGCATAAAAAAAGATAAACAGCCGCTGCGATGGCGATTCCGAAAAAAACCAGCTCCACCGTAAAGCGCCCGTTCAGGATAATCCAAAGAAGGAAGAAAATAACAAACATAAAACTCTCCCCTTAAAAACATCATATGCGCCTAAAGTACTTTGGCTCCCGCATTTTTTTTGTAAAAAGCAGACCCGGCAGGCTGCGCTTTACAAAAAGCGTCCTCCGCAGGCTGCGCTTTACAAAAAGCGTCCTCCGCAGGCTGCGGTTCATAAAAAGCGTCCTCCGCAGGCTGCGGTTCATAAAAAGCGTTCTCCGCAGGCTGCATTTCATAAAAAGCGATTTCCGCAGGCTGTGGTTCATAAGAAAAAGTACAACTGCTGTCAACCTTATGATTATACCATTAATTCATGTGCATTTCGCATAAATTTTCTTGTTCTCGGAGAAAAGATGTAGTAGATTGTAGATAAGATTTTTTCGAGCAAAAACATCGGCTTATGAATTTTCACAAAAGGTTCCGGAGAAAAGCGATGAATAATATATCTGCAGATACACCTTACGCCGGCTGCCCGGATTCCTCTGCCGCTTCCGGAAACACCGTCTCAATAAATGACGGACGCGGCATGAGTCTTACCGTCAGGGGAAGTCTTTTGACCGTTCGGATGAAAGGCAATGCAACGACCGGCTATACCTGGAGCTGTAAAATATCCGATTCTTCCGTCCTGACCTGCGAAAGCCGCGATTATTCGGAGAATTCACATCCGCGGGGCATGGTCGGCGTCCCGGGCGTTCAGAGCTATAAATTCAAAAGTGCTTCTGCCGGCACCGCTTCTTTAATATTTACCTATGCCCGCAGCTGGGAAAGCGGAAATCCTGCGGATGAAAAGTCCGTCCGTGTTACCGTAGACGCTTCCGGAAACATCCTTGCAGACATAATATCCGCCCAGACGTAAGCCCGTACAGACATAAGCCCGTGCAGACATAAGCCCGTACAGACATAAACTTGCGCAGACATGAAACACGCGCAGACATTGAACCGCGCAGCTGAATGAAAATGAATCAGGGAGGGAATGAAAAATGAAAAACAGATCCGCAAAAGCAATCTTAATAACAGTCCTTTTAACGGCCTCAGCCGTTCTGATGCTCTCCGCCTGCGGCGCTTCCGGTAAAGGTTCTTCCGCCTCGGCGGCCGTCACTTCCGCAGCCGCTTCTTCCGCCTCAGCTTCCGCATCTTCCGCCACAGATTCTGCCGCCGCATCCGTATCTTCCGCAGCCGCTTCTTCCGCCGCGGTCTCCGCATCTTCCGCCACGACATCAGGCGATGCTTCTTCAGATGAGATGGCAGATGCTTCCGGCGAAACGGTTACCCTTACGGACAACGAAGGGATGGATATTGCCATAAAAGGCAATCTCATGACCGTCTCTTTGGACGGCAATGCCACAACAGGATACACCTGGAGCTATACCATCTCCGATCCGACTGTCCTGACCTGCGAAAGTGATGATTATGCGGAGAATTCCCACGAAGAAGGCATGGTCGGCGTCCCGGGCG
>DCDB01000250.1 GCA_002316215.1 Lachnospiraceae bacterium UBA1066
GCAAGAGCGGCATGCAAAAGCGGCATGCAAAAGCGGCATGCAAAAGCGACATGTAGAGGAACATGCAAAAGTGACATATAAAAGTAATATGTAAAATCAGGAAGGCAGGAGCCGCGCGGAAAAAACGTGCGGCTCCTGCTTTCGAATCTGGGATAAAATCCGGAAAATGTACTTTGATGAGGTGTGGGGAGCAGCCCGTCATCCGGTCTTACAGAAAGAAAATTCAATGACAATTTAAACATTTACGGAACTTTTCATCAATCCATTTACAAAACGATACTGTCGGTTCATAATCCAGATACACGGTTCATCCGGTGTCTTTTTTATCTTCAGCCAATCTTTTGCGCATTGTTTGTCCAATCGTTCTGTCAGTTGTTTCCCAATCCTTCATTGATGATTCAGCAACGGTTCAGCAATCGTTCGGCAATCGTTCAGCAATCATTCAGCAACGGTTCAGCGATTGTTCGGCAATTGTTCAGCAATCATTCAGCAATGGTTCAGCAATCTTTCAGAAGCGTTCGGCTGTTGTTCTGCTCAGCATCTGTCCGTAACTTTGTCCATCTGTCCGTTATAAATTCTTTGAATCAATTTGTTAATCGGCAATAAATGGCGGATGCCAGACATAATATTCCTGAATATCAGGAAGTGCCGGCATCTGTACATATAAAAATAAACATGGGGGTTAAAAGTATGCTTAAAAGAAGAATTGTCCAGTACACAACAAAGATGGAGCCGATCCGTATTTATGACAGTATCAGAGAAGCTGAAGGAGAATATCATATTACGCATATCTCGAGTACCTGCCGCGGAAGACGCAGAACAGATGGAGGATTTATCTGGCGCTATGAGGAGGACGGAAATAATGTGCCAAAAGGAAAATACCCCGTACGGAGCAGAAGATAAAGGGAAGAAGAGTTTAAAGGGTTTGTAGTTGCCTTTTTTATTTGCTATAATAAAAAAAATATAGTAAACAGCCTTCGGGCAAAGAAAGGCAGAAAAATGACGGAATGGAATATTGAAACAAAATGTGTACAGAGCGGCTACCGCCCGAAGAACGGCGAACCGCGTGAGGTGCCGATTGTACAGAGCACGACATTTAAGTACGATACGAGCGCGGATATGGGAAAGCTTTTTGATCTGGAGGCGAGCGGATATTTCTATACGCGTCTGCAGAATCCGACCAACGACTTTGTGGCAGCCAAGATAGCTGCGATGGAAGGCGGGACAGCAGCGATGCTGACATCGTCCGGACAGGCTGCTAATTTTTTTGCTGTTTTTAATATCGCCGCTCAGGGAGACCATATTGTCTCAAGCTCCAGCATTTACGGCGGTACCTTTAACCTTTTCAATGTCACAATGCGGAAAATGGGAATTGACTTTACCTTTGTGGCACCGGACTGCACGGAAGAGGAATTGGAAAAGGCGTTTAAGCCGAATACGAAAGCCGTCTTCGGTGAGACGATTGCCAATCCGGCGCTTTCGGTGCTGGACTTTGAAAAGTTCGCTAAAGCGGCTCATGCGCACGGCGTTCCGCTGATTGTGGATAATACTTTTGCTACGCCGGTCAATTGCCGTCCGTTCGAGTGGGGCTGTGACATTGTGACGCATTCCACGACGAAATATATGGACGGACACGGCGCGGGAGTCGGAGGCTGCATTGTGGATTCCGGAAAATTCGACTGGATGGCGCACGCGGATAAATTCCCGGGCCTTACGACTCCGGATGACAGTTATCACGGCACTACCTATGCGGAAAAGTTCGGAAAAGAGGGAGCCTTTATTACAAAGGCAACAGCACAGCTGATGCGCGACTTCGGCTCGATCCAGAGTCCGCAGAATGCCTTTCTTTTAAACCTGGGCCTTGAAAGCCTGCATGTCCGTATGAAACAGCATTGTGCCAACGGACAGGCGCTTGCCGAGTTCCTTTCGAAGCATCCGAAGGCTGAAAATGTCTGCTATCCGACGCTTAAGGGCGATAAGTATTTCGACATTGCCATGAAATATCTTCCGAACGGCAGCTGCGGCGTGGTTTCCTTCGGAGTGAAGGGCGGACGGGCAGCGGCGGAAGCCTTTATGAAAAACCTGAAGATTTTCGCAATTGAAACGCATGTTGCCGATGCACGCAGCTGCTGCCTGCATCCGGCCAGCTCGACGCACCGTCAGCTGACGGAAGAGGAGCTTGTCGCAGCCGGCATTTCCGGCAACCTTGTCCGTATGTCCTGCGGCCTTGAAAATACGCAGGATCTTCTGGATGATGTAGCGCAGGCGCTGGACGCGATCTGAGAAATGGCATTTTCCGGCTGAGTTCATTTTTTTATTGAGATGTTTAAAAAACCAAAAAGGCTGTGCACTGGTTTTGAACCGGTGCACAGTCTTTTTTGCTGCCTGTTTTGCAGAAGTTTTCAAGTTGTCCTGCATTGTATAGTAAAGATACCGAAAGAACCTTACTATCATACGCGATATTGCATTATTGACAATGTAATCCGCAGAATCATATTTTGTTATATATGGCATGCCATTATATAATAATCACAAAAGCATATCTACATTGGCAGTATAGATATACAAAATACATAAATACTTTTTCCAGATGTTTCTAAAAGGAGGGGATTGAAAATGAAAAAAGCTTTACTTGCTGGTTTTCTTGCATTTTCGATGGTTCTTGAAACGGCGCTTCCGACGCTTGCGCTGTCGCAGGACAGTACGGCGCCTGTAACGTCTGAGGAGACAGCGGATGAAGATCTTCAGGGTACGGCCGGACCGGTTGTCCTTAATGAGGCGAATTTCCCGGATGCGGCTCTCCGCAGCGCTGTATGTGCGGAATTAGATGTCAGCGAAGGAACTACCCTGACCCAGGAGCAGCTGGACGGCATTACGGGAATTAGTGTAAAGGCTGCTGATTCCCTTAAGGGAATTGAATATTTTTCGAAACTTTCATATTTAGTGTGCGATGACTGTTCCTTTCAATCACTTGATATCAGTAATAATACACAGCTGAATTTTCTGCGGATCAGCCAGAACACCGCATTGACCAGTCTGGATGTCAGCAGGAATTTATTGCTGCGTATGATTGATTTAGAGAATTGCGATTCGGTTAAGAAGCTTGATGCAGGCGGACATACAAATCTGACAGATCTTTATTTTAACAGCGAGAGAAATCTTGCCCTTGAGAGCCTGGACACAGGCGGAGATACGTCTTTGAAGACTTTATCGGTTTCTGCATCGACAGTGGGTCTTTCTTCGCTTGATGTTACTTCAAATACAGCGTTGGATAGTCTCTACTGTAACGGATGCGACAAAATGACGAGTATTGATGTTTCGAAGAATTCGAATCTTACAATGCTGACGTTGCAAAATGATGGACTTACGTCGCTTGATCTGAGTAAACTGGGCAAACTGGAAACGACCGATTATTCCGGAAACCGGCTGACCTGTGTTACACCGCCGCCGGTACGGTTAAATCAGTGTACCGGTGATCGTCAGGGGATTGCTGTTTCAATGAAATCGGATGGGAATGGCTATAGGACATGTTCTTCACTTTCTTTTGTGGAGGGAACGGTATTTGATCCGATAACGGTTACTTACTCTTCCTCGAATCATTTATTTAAAGCGCCTGACTATCTTAGAGAGGCCGACTTTAGTTACACAGATGATACAAAGAATCTGTCTGTTTCGGGAACCGTTGGTTTCTCAACGAATTCTTCCAATCTTCAGGATGCCTGCATTACGCTGACGTATCAAAACGATGAATACACGGGGAGCGTTATTGTGCCGGCAGTGAAGGTTAACTGTCCGGCAGTCGGAGGAAAGGTTCTTACAGAAGGTACAGATTATTCTCTGAATATGCCTGAGATGATTAATGCCGGAACTTATACAATCACAGCTGAAGGTCTTGGAATTTTTGCCGGAAGCAGTATTTCCGCGGAGTTTACAATTAAAAAAGGTACAATTGAGAGCACGGATATTTCCCCTGTCAATGACCAGACCTATACAGGTTCGGCAATCGAGCCGGCATTAACGATCGTGCATAACGGCAGGACGCTTTTGGCCGGGCAGGACTATACAGCAGAGTACAGCAATAACATCAATAAAGGCACTGCCGGAATTACGGTGACTCCGACAGGCAATTATGAGGGCAGCAGCATAAGCGTGCCATTTAATATCGTTACGGTCTCCCTTAACGATGCCGAAATAACGCAGCCATCGGATGTCACTTACAGCGGGCAGGCTTTTACTCCGGACGTAACTGTCACTTATAAGGGAACGGTTCTTGTAAAAGATACGGACTATACTCTGGAGTATTCCAATAATACGGATGCAGGCAATGCAATCGTTACGGCTGTAGGAAAAGGAGACTACGGCGGAAAGATATCCACCGGTTTTACAATCAATAAAGCAAGTGCCGGGACAATTTCCGTGAGCTGTGCAGATACGGTATACGGTTCGAAACCGCAGCCTGAGGCAACCGCTTCCCAGGCGGACAATATACAGATTCTTTATAAAGCAAGAGGAGCGTCCGACGATTCTTATTCGGAAGAGGCGCCTGTAAACGCAGGCGATTATACGGTTCAGGCTTTGATTGCCGAGACGCAGAATTATCTCCCGGCTTCCGCGACAGCGGATTTTACAATTGAAAAAGCGGAAGGCGGATTGGAATTTTCATGCGCCGATATTTCTTATGGTGAAACTCCGGCACCGGATATCACAAAGAATCTTTCAGGCGGAAATGTAACGTATCTTTATAAGAAACAGGGGGATCCGGATAACGGTTATTCTTCTTCCGTGCCGACGGATACCGGAAGCTATACGGTAAAGGGTACAGCGGCAGCGACGGTTAATTATACTGCGGCTTCTGCGACAGCGGATTTTGCGATCGGACAGGCGGATGTCGGCAATGCGGCTGTGAGCGGAATAAATACTGCCTATATGAAAACAGGAAGTGCGATTAAGCCGGTTCCCCAAATTACGTCCGGCGGCAGGAAACTCGCAGGAGGAACGGATTATGAGCTTTCTTACGGTGACAATACCGAAGAAGGAACTGGGACGGTTACTATTTCCGGCATCGGCAACTTCAGCGGACAGAAAGTAATTACATTTAAGATTATTAAAGGACTTACAGCAGGCTTATATACAATTACGGTAAAGCCGGACGGAAAAACAGTAAAGGCTCTTGATGTAAATAACGGAACCGCAGAGGACGGCGGTAACATTCGGATTTTTGAAACAAACGGAACGGCGGCGCAGCTTTATCAATTGATTCTGCTTGATGACGGGTATTATCGGATCGTCAATGTAAGATCCGGGAAGTCACTTGATGTAGCCGGAGGCTCGCCTGCGAATGGGGCAAATGTACAGCAGTATACATGGAACGGAACAGATGCGCAAAAATGGAAGCTCGCTTCTGAGGACGCTTTGAAGTGGACAGTATCTTCAAAAGTTTCCGGAAAGGTTCTTGACGTGGATAATGCTTCGGCTGCGAATGGGACTAACGTACAGATTTATACTTCAAATGGAAGCGATGCGCAGAATTGGTATTTTACTGCTGTATCCGTACCTGTTTCTGATGCGCATATTTCTCTCGAAAAAACTGTTTTCGCAAAAACGGGATCACCTGTTGAACCGCAGGTGACGGTGACATACGGCGGACTGACGCTGGAAAAGGGCGTCGATTATGAAGTGAGCTATGAGAACAACAAAGAGGCTGGAACGGCATCTGCAGTCATTACCGGGACTGGCAGCTATTCAGGAACACAAACTCTTCATTTCAGTATCGCTGCGACGGCTTCGGAGATTGCGGACGGACAGACGTATGTCCTGCTGTCGAAAAAGGATATGAATCTGGCAGTCGATGTAAACGGTGGCGGTATCGTGAACGGAAGCCGGATTCAGCTCCATAGAAATAATGGGACGGAAGCGCAGAAGTTCATTTTAAAGGCAAATGCAGACGGTACTTATCAAATCCTGAATGAGAAATGCGGTTTATCCCTGGATGTTCCGGGAAACAGCCATGATAGCGGCGTGCTGCTTCAGCTGCATGATCCGAACGGAACGGCAGCACAGAAGTGGAAGCTTGTTAAGGATGATGTTTCAGGCTCATATAGTATTATAAACAGTGATTCGGGAAAGGCAGTTGACGTACCGGGAGGCAATGCGGTTCAGGGAGCTTCCCTGCAGATGTATAAGGAAAACCATACAGAGGCACAGGAATTCTATCTGGTGGAGACACAGGCGGAAGCCCGCGAATATGAAGGAACCTACACGCTGGCATCTTCAAAAGACGGGAAGATGGTGATGGACGTAGCTATGGGTTCCGTTGCAAACGGTGCGAATGTACAGCTGTATCAAATGAACGGAACAAAGGCGCAGCGGTTTACATTCCTTTATTCCGGAGACGGATACTATCGCATTATTAATGTAAATTCCGGAAAAGCCCTGGATGTACAGGGTGGAAATCCCGGCGACTGGGTTAACATCTGGCAGTATAACTACAATGGAACGGACGCCCAGCTTTGGAAAGTCAGGAAAAACACGGATGGGACGATTACCTTAATAAACAAAAAAGGAAAAGCCCTGGATGTTGCAGGAGGAGCAATGGGGAACGGGACCAACATACAGACCTACACCGATAACGGTACAGCTGCACAGAAATGGACACTGAAAAAAATCAGTTAGTTCAGATTTTTAAAGATCGGCAAGAAGTTTATAGAGTAAAAACAATGAGGGGGAAGAGAAACGTCTGTGCGGCAGGCGTTTCTCTTTTTTTATGGTAAAGGAACAGTTAACTGATCCGTCTATAGTTTCATTTATCATGTCTTTACTGGAATCATATAATAAGAATCCGGACAATCGTACAGCAGTGAAGCAATCTGAATCTTTGAGCTGTCAAAGAGCAGTTTTGAGGTCTGCAGGATAGGATCAAACAGATTCCCGTAGAAAAAGGGGGAAAAATGAGATTTTGAACTTTTTGCGCTTATTACAGCGAAATATGTGCAAGATGTATAAAACAGGAAAGAAAAAATTAGAAAAAATCACAGATCACAATTGCAAAATGATCAAAACAATCATATAAGTATAAAATAAACATAAAAATAAATCATTAAAAATGATAAATAATCATTTAATCCCCTTGATTTGTCGATCATTTATTGATAATATTCATTTAGATTCAAAGAACAGAAAAAAGCAATAAGAAATAATCATATGGAGGGCAAGAATGAGTCAGATTGACGAAATAACAAGAGAAAAATGGATCTTAGGCGCTTTCCCGGAATGGGGCACATGGCTGAACGAAGAGATTGATGCAGAAGAAGTTAAAAAAGGCCAGTTCAAGATGTGGTGGATCGGCTGCACAGGTCTCTGGATTAAGACAGAAGGCAACACAAATATCGCCATTGATCTCTGGTTCGGCAACGGCAAACGTTCTCAGAAGACAAAAGAGATGGCAAAATTCCATCAGATGCGGAATATGACCGGCGGCGTAGCCACTCAGCCGAATCTCCGCGCGATGCCGATTGTGTTTGATCCCTTTGCTGTCACAAATGTGGATGCCGTTCTTTCCACACATTATCACAATGACCATATCGACCCGTTCTTTGCCGCAGCAGTCATGAAGAATGTTAAGAAGGAAGTTCCGTTTATCGGACCGCAGAAGTGCGTTGATAAGTGGATCGGCTACGGTGTGCCGGCAGAGCGGTGCAAAGTTGTAAAACCCGGCGATGTCGTACAGGTCGGCGATACAAAGATTCACGTTACAGATTCCTTTGACCGTACCATCATTGTTACGGCGGAAGAAGACATCAGAGGGAAATGCCCGACGGATATGGACGAAAAGGCAGTTAACTATGTTATTGAGACTCCGGCCGGAACGGTTTATCACAGCGGTGACTCCCATTACTGCACATATTATGCAAAGCACGGCAAGGATTTCAATATCGATATCGCCTTCGGCTCCTACGGCGAGAATCCTGCCGGCAACCAGGATAAGATGACCTCCGTTGACATCATCCGCATGGCGGAAGCTCTTCAGTGCAAAGTTGTCATCCCTTATCATTATGATGTCTGGACGAACTTTAAGGCGGATCCGGCGGAAATCATGATGGTTTACAATTTCAAAAAGGACGTCCTTGGATACAAGTTCCATCCGTTTATCTGGGATGTCGGCGGCAAGTATACATGGCCGGATGATAAAGACAAGCTGGCTTATCATTATCGCAGAGGTTTTGAGGACTGCTTTACAGAAGAGCCGAATGTCCCATATCGCTCATGCCTGTAAATAAAAGGAGATCGAGATGCTGAGAGAATTTGTGGAAAAGAAACATTATCTTTTTATTGACCATGTCGACACCTGGCAGGACGCGATCCGGATGAGCTGCGTAAGCCTCATAGCTGACGGGACGGTCGAACAGGGATACCCTGAAGAAATCGTCCGCTGCGTGACGAAGTACGGACCGTACATCATCATCATGCCAATGGTAGCAATGCCGCATTCATCGGAAAATGCAAAAGGTGTCAATAAAACTTCCATCGGTTTCATGAAGGTCGAAGATCCGGTTCATTTCGATCCGGAAGATCCTGAAAAAGATGCAAAATTGTTTTTTACGCTGGCTGCCTGTGACCCCTCACAGCATATGGACAATATGGCCCGGCTTTCTGAAATGCTTTGTAATGAGGAGCTCGTAAATGAACTGCTCGAAGCAAAAAGCCCTGAAGATCTGTTAAAGCTTCAGGAGAAATATCTTGATAATCACGAAAATACAAATAATTGAAAGTTGAAGGGGGATTTAATCCATGAGTATTTTGTTAAGCATCTGGACATATATTGCAAATAATATCCTGACGCAGCCTGCATTTATGATCGGTCTTATCGTTCTGATCGGTTATGTCCTTTTGAAAAAGCCCTGGTATGATGTCCTCGGCGGAACACTGAAAGCTATCATCGGATACATGATCCTGGCTGCCGGCTCCAGCGGACTGGTATCAAACTTCCGGCCGATTCTTGTAGGCCTGAAAGGAAAGTTCAATCTTGATGCCATGGTCATTGATCCGTATTTCGGACAGAACGCCGTAACGGAAGGCGTCGAAAAAGTTTTCGGACGTAAGTTCGGTGAGGTCATGGTTCTTCTTCTCATCGCCTTCGTCGTCAATATTGTCTTAGTCCGTTTCAACAAGATCACGAAGATGCGTTCCGTCTTCACGACAGGGCATGTGCAGGTACAGCAGGCGTCGACAGCTTTCTGGCTGATTCTTTTCGCACTCCCGTTCCTGGCGCAGAATACGGTCGGCACACTGGTCGTCATGGCTGTCATTCTCGGGCTTTACTGGGCAGTGGGCAGCAACCTTACTATCGGACCTACTCAGGAACTAACAGATGGCGCCGGCTTCTGCGTTGCACATCAGCAGATGTTTGGTATCGCCCTTTTCTCCTGGCTTGCAGGCAAGATGGGAGAGGCTGACCGCAAGAAAGGCAAAGAGTCCAAGAGGCTGGAAGATATTGAGCTTCCGGGCTGGATGTCCATTTTCAATGAGAACATGGTCTGCACAGCGCTTCTGATGCTGATCTTCTTCGGAATCATCCTGGTAGTTCTCGGTAAAGATTATCTCGTTTCTCAGAAGTTCCTGGCAGATACAGACAGCTTTTTCTTCTACATCCTGAAGACCTGCTTTAATTTCGCTGTATATCTTGCCATCCTGCAGCTCGGCGTCCGTACTTTCGTTACAGAACTTACGAATTCATTCCAGGGTATTTCCAACCGCTGGCTCCCGGGTTCTGTTCCCGGTGTTGACTGCGCCGTTACTTATGGCTTTGGCTCTCCGAATGCTGTTCCGATCGGCTTCCTTGCAGGTGCTGTCGGCCAGTTCATCGCTATTGCACTGCTTCTTGTTTTCCGCAGCCCGACAATCGTAGTCGCTGGATTCGTTCCGGTCTTCTTCGACAATGCGACCATCGGCGTGTATTGCAATAATAAAGGCGGTCTCAAAGCTACACTTATTTTCCCGTTTATCTGCGGTCTCTGCCAGGTGTTTGGTTCTGCGCTGATTGCAACGTGGGTAGGAATGTCTGCTTACGGCGGTTACCTCGGAATGTTCGACTGGGCGACGGTATGGCCGATCTTCACAGTGATCATGAAGTTCCTTGCCATCCCCGGACTTATCATTGTTGCGGTTATCCTCCTTGCTATTCCGCAGCTGCAGTATCGCAAGAATAAGAAGGGATATTTCCTTGAGACCGAAGATTATGAAGCTTATAAGAAGCTCAAGGCTGAAGAAGCGGCAGAGAAGGCTCAGTAAGGTTTTAGATTAAAACACATGATTTAGACGCACAGGAGAAACTAAAGTTATCTGAATTGTCTGCGGTTTCCGCACCCGGGAGGATCTGAGAATTCTCTCACCTATGAAGAGCAAAGTGATTTTTGCGAAACTTGCTTCTTAAGTGAGAGCCGCAAAAATCACTTTATGATTTTTCAGAAGAAAGATGCACAGAGGTTTTGCAGGCTGCAGACAATTCACGGCGATTTTCCGTTCGATGTCCTGAAACTTCAGCAACGAATTTCAAAAAAATGCAGGTAGTAGCAGTAAGTTGTAAAAAAATGTAGTAAGATATAATAAAAATCTGAACGTGTATAAGAAAATATGAAAGACCACAAGGAGGTCGTAAAAATGGTTAGTATCTTAGTCGCTTGTGCAAATGGTGCCGGAACTTCTCTTATGATGAAGATGACTTGTGAAAAAGTTTTAAAGAAGCTTGATATTAAACCGGGGAAACTTCTTCACTGCGCGCTTTCGGAAGCAAAGAGCGCAGCTACGCAGTACGACGTGGTTTTCTGCCCGCTGAATTTCATTTCCATGTTTAAATCAGCAGAAGATGCCGGAACGACGGTCATCGGGCTTCGCAATGTTATGTCTGCTCAGGAAATGGAAGAAAAGCTTCTTGCTTCCGGTGTTCTCGAGAAGAAGGGCATGAAATAAAATCTAAAGCAAAGAGACAGAATAAAGGGCTTTCAATATTTAAGACCTGATCCTGGTGCTGCCGGGGCCGTTCAGGCAATAATGAGGGAGGACTCTCAATGAAACGTGCAAGATCTTTTGTGGAAAAGAGAAGAGAGGACATTCTGAATAACATTTCTTCGACGCCGGATATCAGCGTCGAAGAATTGGCCGGCTTGTGCCATGTCTCGGAGGTTACTGTCCGAAGGGATCTGCAGATTCTTGAGGATGAGAAAAAAATAGTGCGTTTTTACGGCGGAGCGCGTGTGATCGAACCGGATCCTTTTGATGAAGAGGAAAAAAGAAGGCTTTCATGCAGAGACAATATAGCACGCTACGCAGCAGGACTGGTTAACGATAATGATACGATTTTTATTAACACCAGTGCGACAGCCCTTGGAATCCTGAAGTATATTAATTGCAGCAATGTGACCGTGATAACAAATAATGCACGTGCCGTGAGCTATGATCTTCCGGAGGGAGTCAGTGTTATCCTGACGGGCGGTGAAATCCGATATCCTAAAGAAGCCATGGTCGGTGAATTTGCAGAACGCAACCTTCAGAAGGTTTATGCAAAGAAGGCATTTATCGGATGCGCCGGGATTTCCGCGGAATGCGGGGTAACGACGGAAATTGCGAATGAAGTGAACCTGAATGAGCTCATGATCAATCGCGCTACGCGTTCTTCCTATGTTCTGGCGGATTATACAAAGGTTGGAAATAATTCAAGCTTCCGGACATGCAGTATAGGGCGTGTACGCCATCTCATTACGGACGTATATGCAGATCCGGCCGCGCTAAAAAAAATCACGGATGCAGGAGTGGTTGTTCACCAGGTAAGCAATGATGAAGGAGAAACGACAAGATGAAGGTCTCAAAAAAAGTAATCTGCAATCTTACAAAGTGCTATTCAATTGCTCCGCTGGAATATAAGGGAGAGCCTCATTTTCTTGTAGCTGCGGAAAAGCAGGATCCCTGCTTCCTTTTTGACAGGGATGGCAATAAGGTCGATAAAATATGGGACGGACCCGGCGGCGTCATGACTATGCTGCAGGTTCCCGGTACAGACGGCCAGTTTCTTGCGACACGCAAGTTTTATTCGCCGAATGATTCTAAAGAAGCTACCATCGTGATCGTGACGCCTGTCCGGGGCAAATGGGAGATCCGTACGCTTGTCAACCTGCCTTATGTGCACAGGTTTGACATACTTGAGCGCGGCGGTATCCGGTATCTTCTGGCCTGCTGCATTAAATCGGATTATGAATACAAAGACGACTGGCGTTTCCCGGGAAAATGCTTTGCCTGTGAGCTTCCGGAGGATCTTTCTTCATATGACGAAGGGCATACTCTTGCTATGGAGCCGGTCATGGAAGGAATGCTTAAAAATCACGGCTATACAAGGTTTGTGAAAAACGGTCAGGCACACGGCGTGGTATCCTGTGACGGCGGAACCTATCTCTTTACGCCGCCGGCGGAAAAAGACGGGAAATGGGAAATCCGGCAGCTTACGGATTATCCGGCTTCGGATGCTGTTTACTGCGATTTTGACGGAGACGGAGAAGAGGAGCTTGGCGTCATTACACCTTTCCACGGGAATAAAATAAATATTTTAAAACAAAGTGACGGAGTCTTTAAAGAGGTGTATAATTATCCGCAGGATGCTGAGTTTTCACATGCGATTTTCGGCGGTGAGATTGCCGGAAAGAAGAGATTTATCGTCGGCCACAGAAAAGGAAAACGGGATCTCCTGGCTTTCACTTATAATGAAGATAAAGGAACGTATGACTTCGAGGTACTTGATGAGGACTGCGGGCCTGCAAATGTTTTTCATTTTGTGAAAGACGGAAAAGATATTCTGATTTCAACAAACAGGGAGACCGATGAAGTGGCCATGTACACGCTGGAACAGTAAGTTTTAAGAATATAATTTTTCAGGAGGAAGAAAAGATGAAAAAATTCAAGTACACGATTACAGACCCTGTTGGTATTCATGCACGCCCGGCCGGAAACTTCGTAAAGGCCGTGAAAAACTATGAGGGAAGTAAAGTAACGATTTCCGGAAACGGAAAGGAAGCCGATGCCAAGAAACTCATGGCTGTTATGACGCTGGGAATTAAGCAGGGGCAGGAAGTAGAGCTTACAGTTGAGGGCGGTGACGAGGATAAGGCTTTTGAAGATATCAAAGAGTTTATGAAACATAATCTTTAAAGCTTGTTCAGTGCCCACTGGAGTGAACCAGCGGGCATTTTTATAATGAAATCAGGGAGAAACTTATGCCGAAAAGAGAATATAGTATCGGTCTTTATGAAAAAGCGCTGCCGGCAGACTTAAGCTGGAAGGAAAAAATGAACTGCGCAAAAGAAGCCGGCTTTGACTGGATCGAAATCAGCATCGATGAAACCGATGAGAAGCTGAAACGCCTGGAATGGACGAAGGAAGAACGTCTGGATCTTATCCGTTTGATGTATGAAACCGGGATTCCGATACGTACCATGTGCTTAAGCGGCCATCGTAAATATCCGCTTGGAAGCCCGGATCCTGAGACAGAGAAGCGCGGTATGGAAATTATGGAGAAAGCAATCGCGCTTGCCGACGACCTTGGAATCAGGATTATCCAGCTTGCCGGCTATGATGTTTATTATGAAGAATCTACTGCGGAAACGCGCGAAAGATTTGAAAAGAACCTCCGGATTGCAACGCATATGGCAGCAAGGGCCGGGGTTCTGATGGGCTTTGAAACGATGGAAACGGAATTTATGAATACCGTCGGCAAGGCGATGAATTATGTAGACACAGTAAAAAACGTCTATCTGAATGTTTATCCTGACTGCGGAAACATAACCAATGCCGCGGTTTCCTACGGGACGGACGTTCTTGGGGATCTGAGGTGCGGAGAAGGACATATAACTTCTGTTCATTTGAAAGAAACAGTTCCGGGAAAATTCAGGGAAATTCCCTTCGGGACAGGCCACGTGGATTTCAAATCCATCATTGAAACAGCCTGGGCGATGGGTATAAGGAAGTTTGTTACAGAATTCTGGTATGTCGGTTCGGAAAACTGGAAGTCTGATTTGAAGTTTGCGAATGAAATGATGACGAAGATCCTGGATGCGCAGCCAAAGGATAATTACTGAATTTTATGGTGATGCAGGTGCTGGGAGTAAGAAGCGGAACCCTGATGTTTTGGAAAATGATGAAAATGAATAAAAGGAGAAAAAGATGCTCGAAGAACTCAAGAAGGCTGTATACGAAGCAAACATGGAACTTCCGAAAAGAGGTCTTGTAACTTATACATGGGGAAATGTCAGCGGTATCGACCGTGCGAGCGGTTATTTTGTCATTAAGCCGAGCGGCGTCGATTACGATTCTTTAAAACCGGAAGACATGGTCGTCATGGATCTTGACGGACATAAGATTGAGGGAGATTACAATCCTTCGACCGATACGGCAACCCATGCGGAATTATATAAAAAATACCCCAAAATCGGAGGCATCGTCCATACACATTCTTCATGGGCGACCTCGTGGGCTCAGGCCGGCCGGAGTATTCCGTGCTACGGGACGACGCATGCGGATTATTTTTATGGCGAAATTCCCTGTGCAAGACCGCTTACAGCGGAAGAAATCAATACGGAATATGAGAAAAATACGGGGCTTGTCATCATCGAGACTTTTGAAGGACGTAAGCTTGATCCGATGGCTGTGCCGGGTGTCCTCTGCACCAATCATGGACCTTTTGCATGGGGAAAAGATGCAGCCCAGGCTGTTTATAATGCAGTTGTTCTGGAAGAAGTAGCGAAGATGGCTACCCGTACAGAGATGATTAATCCCGATGTCCGCCCGGCTCCGCAGGTTCTCCAGGATAAGCACTATTTAAGAAAGCATGGAGCAAATGCTTATTACGGACAAAATAAAAAGTGAAATTCACGTCAGGATTTCCAAAAAGCAGCCGCAGATAATGACCGGCTGCTTTTTATTGCTGTTTTTTAAAGAGTCTTTATTAAAATGACTGTTTTTCCCTTTTTATTGAAGAATCGCTCAGGCTTAGGTATAATAGAGACATGTTTTGCATAATGTAAACAGGGGCGGATAATGAAAAAGAGGATCAGAGTCTTTGCACCGCTGTTTTGATCTGTATATTAATTATGTGTTCGTTTTTTTATGACGCATTTTCCGTTCGGGCTGCGGAGAAATGTTGAACAGTATTTTTCGAAGGTCTTCTGTACCGGAAAGCAGGAACCCGGGAACTTTAAGTTGGATTATTGTTTTTTATGTGTTATTATCTACGGTGAGGGCGAAGCATGAAGCTGACAGGATGGTTATTTACAATTCTTCTGGGGATAGGCGTTATTGCTGTTTTTGTGTTATATACATTGAATTCCCATTCAACAAAGGATGTCACCTATGATCCGACAGAATCGGAATGGAAGGCTGAAAACTTCGTTATCATCGGAGACGGCCGTACCCAGGATCTGCAGCAGTATGCGGATAGTCAGGTGCATTTTGTCTGCCAGCCGGGGGCGGATCTTACATGGATGAATACAACCGGCATACCGTCGTCTACCTCCATGATGGATAAGGAGACAGCGGTTATCGTCATGCTCGGTATTTCTGATTTAAAAGATGCTGACGGCTACATCTCCTCGCTTAATGGGTGGGCCGATAAAATCGGTGAGACTTACAAAGCCCATCTTTATTTTGTGTCTGTTAATCCTGTGGGAGACGGTATTTTCACGAATAATTCCGAAATAGAGAAATTTAACAGTGCTTTAAAGACAGGACTTTCATCGGATGTTACGTATACCGATACCTATAGTGTGCTTCTGACACAGGGCTACAGTACGACAGACAGTCTTCATTACACCGCAGATACTTCGAATATGCTATATCATACCCTGATGAACCTTATCTTAGATGTTTAAATAGGATGACCGCGAGAAAGGCGCCGGACGGGTATTTTTTAAAACAGGAGGCTTATGCATGAAATACGATTACAGGGAAATTGAGGCTAAATGGCAGAAAAAGTGGGAAGATGCCGGAATCTTCCGGGCGGAAGACAACAGCACTAAACCAAAGTTTTACGGATTGGTGGAGTTCCCTTATCCTTCCGGCGCAGGTATGCATGTCGGTCATATCAAGGCTTATTCTTCGATTGAAGCTGTTTCGAGAAAACGCCGTATGCAGGGCTATAATGTCCTGTTTCCGATTGGCTTTGATGCGTTCGGGCTGCCGACGGAAAATTACGCTATAAAAACAAATACGCATCCGAGGATTATCACGGATCAAAATATCGCACATTTTACAGAACAGCTGAAAAGTGTGGGTTTTTCTTTTGACTGGAGCCGCGTCATTGATACGACGGACGAAGACTATTATAAGTGGACGCAATGGATCTTTCTGAAGCTGTTTGAACACGGTCTCGTATACCAGGATAAAACCTGGGTTAATTACTGCCCGTCCTGCAAAGTAGTTCTTTCTAATGAAGACAGCCAGGGGGGACTCTGTGATATCTGCCACAGTGAAGTTGTCCAGAAATCCAAAACAGTCTGGTATCTTCGTATTACGAAGTATGCCGATAAGCTTCTTCAGGGACTTGAAGGCCTTGATTTTCCGCAGAACATAAAACAGCAGCAGATTAACTGGATCGGAAAGTCAAAGGGCGCTTTCCTGAACTTCCGTCTGGATGGCATCGAGGATGATGTCCGTATCTTTACGACACGTCCGGATACGCTGTTTGGCGTTACCTTTATGGTCGTCGCCCCGGAACATCCGCTGATTGATAAATATAAAGATAAAATTGAGAACTTCGAAGAAATTGAAAAGTACAGGACGGAATGTTCAAAAAAGACGGAATTTGAACGTACGCAGCTTGTGAAAGATAAAACCGGCGTCCGCATCAGGGGAATCATGGCGGTCAACCCGGTAAACGGAAAGAAGATCCCGATCTTTATTGCGGATTATGTTATGATCGGTCACGGCACAGGAGCTATTATGGCTGTTCCGGCGCATGACCAGAGAGACTATGATTTTGCAAAAAAATACGATCTTCCGACGATTGAAGTCATTAAAGGAGGAAATATTTCCGGGGAAGCCTATACCGGAGACGGTGAGATGGTAAATTCGGATTTCCTCAACGGCCTTACGAATAAGCAGGATTCCATTGCCCGTATGCTTGAGTTCATTGCGGAAAAAGGCTTTGGAGAAGCAGGAATCGAATTTAAAATGAAGGACTGGGCTTTCAACCGCCAGAGATACTGGGGCGAGCCCATTCCGCTGATCCACTGCCCGCACTGCGGTGTGGTCGCTGTGCCGGAAGAGGAACTTCCGCTCAAGCTTCCCGACGTTGAAAACTATGAACCGGGGGAAGACGGTGAATCGCCTCTTGCCAAGATACCTTCATTTGTCAATTGCAAATGCCCGAAATGCGGCGGCGATGCTAAGCGTGAAACGGATACGATGCCCCAGTGGGCCGGATCTTCATGGTATTATTTAAGATATATTGATCCGCATAATGATAAGGCTCTGGCAGATCCGGAGAAACTGAAATACTGGATGCCTGTCGACTGGTATAACGGCGGCATGGAGCATGTGACGAGGCATCTGATCTATTCAAGGTTCTGGCATCATTTTTTATACGATATCGGTGTCGTGAATACACCGGAGCCTTATGCCAAACGTTCGGCTCAGGGCCTGATCCTGGGGCCTGACGGCGATAAGATGAGCAAATCGAAGGGCAATGTCGTCGATCCGC
>DCDB01000192.1 GCA_002316215.1 Lachnospiraceae bacterium UBA1066
GTATTTTCAACTGACAAGTGAATACCGAATTATTCAACTAATAGGTTAATTGACAGGAACGTTGCCTGTGGTATAATAAGGCTTAGGAATCAAATCGCCATATCTTTCTGATGTGGTCTTCTAATGGCATCACTCAGATGCCGTAAATTATCCAAAGATGAAAATTTAATATCTGCATCAAGCCGTTGTTTTTTGTGTGCGCAAAAACAGGAGCAGTCTGCCGCGGGCCTGCTTCTGTGATTGGTTAACTCTGAAAAAAATGAAAGGGGTGTTTATGGAAAGGATTAGCGTAGCCATTAATCAGAAGAAAACGGGATGCCGGATCAGGAAGTTCATTTTCCAAAGTCCGTATACAATTAAGGATGTCCAGGAAGCGATGGGGTTTCACCATCCGCAGTCGATTTACAGATGGTTTGCGGGAGAAACGATGCCGTCTCTCGACAGCCTGCTTGTCCTCTGCGTTTTGCTGCATGTAAAAGTCGAGGATTTGCTTGTTATGGAGGATACGGGAGAGGCTGAATCGGAAAATAAAAAAGAATTCAGAGGAGAAGATGAATGAAAAAAAAGCTAATGGCCATTCTTTTTGCAGGTGTTTTTATGTTGACATCCGTACCCGTATATGCTTCTTCAGAGAAAACAGGCTGTCTGACAGGCAGCTCTGAAATAACTGAATCAGAGGAATCTAAGGAAAAAATATCCGAAAATCAGGGAACCGGAACATCGACTGAAACGCAAGAGGAGGAAAGTGCATCCGGGGCGGAATTGCAGGCTATCTTTGGAAAAGGGACAGATAAAGACATTGACCCGACGGTCGATGCCGTTACGATCATTGCAGCCGAAGATCCTTCAAACGAAGGACTCAATCAGATGGCACTTCTGGCTGCAGGAAAACCGCCGGTATCCGAACCTGAGGCAGGCACGGTGCGGGAAAATGAGTTGCCAAAAGAAGAAACAGCCCTTGTCGGTGTCTCTCAAAACAGGCAGACCGGGCAGGCGGCAGCATTTACGCCTTCCTCTGATCCGGGTAAGGCTATGGCAAAGGTATCGGCTTTTCTTGTCGCTAAAACCTACACGGGAAGCGGCGATTGGGACAGCACGACCGACTGGACAGGTAACGACAGCACGGCGGACAACGATGTCATCCGCACGAACGATGACGTCACCTACGTTCTCGCCTATACGACAGCCCTCGGGAAGGACTACCTCTACAACACCGTGACAGGCGCGAAGATGTACGTGTCCTATTCGCTGCCGGCAGCAAAGGCGGAAGCAGAATTCAATACAGCGGCGATGCCGTGGCTCAAGGATGCAAAATTAACGGATAACGCCGACGGTACGCAGACGCTGACCGGCTACCGCGCGATCCCGGATGGGGACACGGGCTTCGGCGTACCGGGAGCCGGAACGGTCAACTGCATCATTACAATCAACCAGATGAAGGACAAGGCAACCCTTATGCCGGCGTTTACCGCATGGATCGACAACGGGGACAACACAACAGTCCCGGGCTATGCGGTCAAGGCAGGCGATACGGCGACAGGCAAGGCACTCGTGAACGTCACCTGCGGACCGTGGATTCAGATGTCCGTAGCCGCAAAAGGGAATCTCAGCAACCATAGCTGGAGAAATGTCCTCATGGCTGAGACAGATCCACAGACGAAGGATATCTACGGGTCCACTTGTCTCTATGAATACACGCTGAAGCTCGGCAAGGAGAACGGAAGCATCAAGGGCGCCGAGGCGATTGACGGGACAAAAGGCGTATCCGTGGATTTCAATATCGAAAGCAAAATCGATACACAGCTTTCGGCAATCCTCGGGATATATGATATCAAGACATACGGACCTGAGACAGCAGGGGCTCTGGGAAAGGCGGACCTTAATACGCTGTATTCTGGAATTACTACAGCAGACAGAGGCTATGGTACGGTTTCCTCCCTTACGGGACGCGGGATTACAGTAAAAGCCGCAGACAACGGCGCCTATGTGCAGCAGACGACGGACAGCGTGAACAGCTATACGATGCAGCTCTCCGGATTTACGAATACGGTACCGTCGACGGATACGGATAAGAACATAATCTCCAAAGGTGTTGTCTTCGCACAGCAGGAAGCGATAGTAGGACTGCTCGGACTGCCAAGAGGCAATGCAGACCCGTTTCCGGACGGCGTGTATGTCATCAACAGCTACAGCAACCAGAACGTATCAGGAGTCACGACTGGCGGAAATACATACGTCAATTCCGGATTCAATCTCGAAGTTGCAAATGCGAGCGCGGATAACGGCGGAAATGTGCGGGTATATACGTCCAATGACACTCTGGCACAGAAATGGTACATCCAGTCAAATGGGGACGGCTATTACCGCATCATAAATGTGAATTCAGGTAAGGCACTGGATGTAGCGAATGCCGGCACGGACAACAGAGCGAATGTACAGCAGTGGAGATCAAATGGAAGCGACGCGCAGCTCTGGAGCATCGAGACCCCGGACAGCACGAATCCTAATGCCAAGGTATTCCGAAACAAGAAATCAGGCAAAGTGCTCGATATCGACAATGCAGACAATCTCGGGGCGGTACGCGGAAAAAACGTGCAGCAGTACAGCTATAATGGCAGCGATGTACAGAAGTGGGTTCCACTCTCCATCAATGCCGGATTCCCAAATGCCTCAGACGCAAAATATATAGCTGTTATCACGATGGAAAGCGGCAGCTTCGTGTCGGTATCAGGCAACGCGGATACCGTGACATGGAATATTACTGCAGAAGACAGCTATCCGCTATATGGCAGCGGACCGTATTACCAGGCATGCATACCGCAACTGACAAAAGAAATCGGCTCCCACCTTTCAACGGGCAGCCAGAACTCCACGGACGGAAAGACAGCCTATGGGAAATCGATATGGGTCCGGTATTTCCAGAAAATGAACCGCTATACGCCAAGCGTTTCCCTTGGAGGCACAGGCGGTATAGGGTCATCGGAGATATACGGCATATGGGACAACAATGCCTATGACATTGCAGCGCTTTCCACCGGAGACGACGAGGTTAATATCGCCAGGACAGCAACGGACTCTACCACTGCGGAAACAGCATTCATGACAAAAGCAGACGGTTCCCTGTGGACATCCGACGGCGAGATGCGGAGTACGAGTTTTGAAGAAGCAGATAGAATGGTGAGATACTTCACAAACGTTTCGGATATCCCGTCCGGATGGCATATCTGCGGAGTCCGTGTTTCCTTAAGTAACATCAACTGGACGGACTATGGCAGTTCAAAATCGAACGTTATCATGGTAAATCTCAAGGCACGGACAGGCGCAGACGGGCAGAAAGTAGGGAGCGCCTACGCTTTCATGCTCGGCACGAAAGTCTTTTCAACGTCAGGCGTAAATCTGATAAACATTGACACCACAAGCAGGATATACCAGAAGACGACATACGACCAGTACGGCACGGCAAGCAATCTGGGAAGCTACCAGGAAGGGAATACAGTGCTGATCACTGGCCCTGAGTATAGCATCGAGAAGACATCTGCCTGCACCGGCACACAGTCTATGACCTGCAGCACGGGAGACGGGCAGTCGAGAGCCGTATTCAGGCTTCAGCCGAAAGCCGATAAAGCTTTCACAGTTCCGGATGAAAGCGCAACCGTCGCGGATGATACACCGGCGGGATTGATCCTGAAGGCTGTCTATGCCGGCGGGACCTATACACCGGATGCTTCTTACGGCGGCATGGGCGGCGACGAAGCAAGCTTCACGGACGGAAAAAAGCTCACGGCCGATACGGATTATCCCATCGGCGATTTCGTCATCGGTGCACCCGGCACGTTCCGCTTTACGGAAAGCGGAACGGGAATTACCATCAATTTCAGCGGGTTCAGCAATGCTTACGCACTCCCGGCATTCTACACGGTTTATGACATCGACGGGGATAACGTCCTGAACGGCCAGACAATCACGAATACGGTGCATATCGACGGCGACGGCAGGCCGGAGGAAGCTGCCGGAAAGACAGCGACGGCAAGCCTCGGAATCGTCAAGCTGACATCCATGGAACTTAAGAAGACAGTCGACAAGGCCGAAATCAAGAACGGCGATACCCTGATGTGGACAATCACGCTCAAGAATAACTCCGCATCAAAAGACGCTTACTCCATAAACGACATGCTTCCGGCGAAGGACGGGACGAACATCAAGGGGGATATC
Source organism: Lachnospiraceae bacterium UBA1066 (assembly GCA_002316215.1). Lineage (GTDB taxonomy): Bacteria > Bacillota > Clostridia > Lachnospirales > Lachnospiraceae > Chordicoccus. The sequence goes on from DCDB01000192.1 coordinate 4,213, forward strand.
CAATATGAACTAAGATCGGCCACTGTATCGGGCGATGTCACGGGCACACGAACGCTCGCTTATAGAGCAGGTACATCCGGCACGGATACGCCATACACATCAGGGACAGTTTCAGCAGTGAAGTCCATGTCCGCAGCCGGCACGATTCGAGGACACGGCACAGCTGTATGGACGATGGTTTATTGCATAACGCAGGCAAATCCGGGCGACATTCTCATCAACAATGCAACAGACAGTAACGGGAATGGCGGGAAAGTCATTTCCAACGATGTGCAGACAACGGTAAGAGGCGCGCCCGGGATACCGGTCTATAAGAAAGTCAGCCGCATCAGCAACAATGTCGGCGAAATGCACACATGGACAGTTACAAGCCCGATTCCGGCGCAGCTGGACACAGAAAATGGAACATTTGTTTATACAGATGATATTGATAAAGAGAAGAAGCGTCTCGACTACTTAGGAAATGTTATTGTTCGCCTTACAGACGGAGATGTGACAGTCAAAAATGTAGATTCGGGCGGAATATTATCGAAAGAATATACTGTTTCAGACGGAAATACAGTGCTTACATTTACCGAGGGGGCGGACTATACTTTGACAGCTCCGGATATCGGCACGGCCGGCGGAACGCTCACCATGGCACTTACAAAGGCAGGGGTTGCAAAGCTTACGGCCGCGCAGTCGGACGGAAGCGGGAAACTCCTCCAGATGCTTTTTGATACACGTATTAATGCAGCAGCTGCCGCAGGAGAACATATTCCTAACGGCGTTACGCTCGACTACAGTAATTACGGCGAGTTAAAAAGAGAGAAGAATCCTGTTGACCCATACGTTTTTACGGGTGGCGTTTCTGTCGAAAAGAAGAGTCAGACGGATGGAACAGCCCTTGCCGGCGCAGTATTCGGGATTTTTACGCAAAGCGATGCGGGTATGGATCCTGTTCTTGAAGTGAACGGAGCTGTTATTACAAAAGATAAGGAAAATGAAGGGAATGCTTATGACGGAAAATCATCTTCTTATTATCAGCTTACGTCAGGCTCCGATGGTCTGGTCACATTTAACGGTCTAAAAGACGGAACCTATTTAATTCGTGAAATAAAGGCTCCGAAGGGTTATTTACTTGCGGCAGAAGGCATATCTGTTACGGTGACGGACGGAAAAGTATCTGCGGGAAATGTGATTTTTGAGGACAGCCCGCATCTTACGGCTGCAGGCCTTGCGGCAGGCGGAAGCGGAGACAGAGGCTTCTTGTTTTGGGGAGGCGCCATTGCACTGTGCGCGGGCGGACTTGTATTCATGCTGCGGAGAAAGAAAATCTGAGAAAGGATAGTATACAAGAATATCTTTTTGGGAATCGGTTGAATCCGGTTCCCTTTTCTTCTATACTGGTATTGTAACAAAATTTGAGAATTGAGGAAATAACGAAGCGACGGAGCAATCCGAAGCTGGATAAGTGTCCAAAGGTACTTTTGACATCCACATCATAATTTAGCATAAGAGAAAAAGGGAGAGCCAAAGAAGCAGGTGAAGTATAAGAGAATACGTCGGAAGCGAGGAAGAAGAAAATGAAGAAATTGACAGCCGTCATGTCGATTTTGACTCTTACATTTATTTTATTTAGCTGGATACCCGGGAATGCGTCAGCGGCAGATGCATCGGCGCAGGATGAAGCGCGGGTAGTATCAGAAGAGGCGGAGACGGATGAAGCTCAGGAAGCAAATGAAGCAGCAGAAACGGAGAGAGCGTCTTCTGATACAGACCTTAACACAGACGCATACGGCGGCCTGACCGGCTGGATTGAACCGGATATCCGTATTCCGGCGGGTGCGGACGCCGCGATGCCGGATCATACGGATGAAGGCGAAGCCCTTGCCGGAGAATCTTCAATTCCGAGTGCTTATAACTTAAAGGATCTCGGACTTGTGACTTCCGTTAAAAGCCAGGTTGCCAATAATTGCTGGGCTTTTGCAGAACTTGCTTCCGGGGAATCAACGCTGCTTAAAAAATACGGAACAGATGTTGATCTTTCTGAATCTCATTTGACATATTTTTCCTACGATACGGCTCAGGATGAACAGCCTTTGGGTTGTGAAGGGGACAGTGTCATTCTGAGAGCGGGCTATAATTATTATAACTTCGGGGGAGATGCCCTGATTTCTATTCCTTCACTTATGCGTCAGGTCGGAGCTGTTGACGAGAGCCTTTGGCCGAATGACGCAATCACGGATACTTCTTATGAAAAAAGTTCGACTTCCTACAGCCGTAATTCCTATGTTCTGACAGACGCGGATCTGATTTCGGTTCAGGACAGAAACAGCATCAAAACCGAGATTATGAATTATGGCGCCGTCACCATGCCTTTTTATATTTCAATTTCCAATTATTATAATTCTTCGACATATGCATATTACTGCCCAATCGCTTTTTCGGCCAACCATGAAGTCTGTATTGTCGGATGGGACGATAATTATCCGAAGTCTAATTTCAAGACGCAGCCATCCGGCGACGGTGCCTGGCTTGCTAAAAACAGCTATGGAACTTCATTCGGCAGCAGTGGCTATTTCTGGCTTTCCTATGAGGATGCCGGCTCGCTTTCGCAAAGCAGTGCCTGCCTGAACTTTACACGAGCTTCATCGGCTTACAGCCGCGTTTATCAGTATGACGGAGGAATCGGAACCATGAGGGACATTGAGTCTTCCGGGGCAGGCTGGATGAGCAACATGTTTACTGCGGATACTTCTTCTACAGTTAAAGCTGTTTCCTTTATGACCGTCGATCCATCTCTTTCCTATACCGTTGATATTTATACCGGATGTTCTGTAAAGCCAGATGACGGCAGCCTCGCATCGGAAGTTTCTGGTACGATGCCCTATGCAGGATATCATACAGTTAAACTCGCTGCACCCGTCAGAGTGGAAAAAGGGAAAAAATTCTCTGTCGTTGTCAAACTGACGGGTTCGAATGAGGTCTCGCTTGTATATGATGCAACTTATGACGGCATGTATAAGGGAAATATCATCATGAGTTATATAAGCAGCTCTTCGAGCGGGCAGAGCTTTATGAGTATTGACGGCGGTAATAATTGGACGGACGAAAGCTCTAAAGGAAACAAGAATTACAGGATTAAAGCCTATGCAGACGTATCTAACGGGACGATAACCCTTAAGAGCGGCACTTTCACATATAACGGCCTGACCCAGACCCCGGCAGTGGCTTCTGTAAAGGATTCTTCAGGAAATGTATTGACGGAAGGAACAGACTATGTACTGATTCTTCCGGCATCATCTGTAGATGCAGGAACCTATACTGCAGAGGCGGTGTCTGCTTCAGATAAAACGAATGTTATTGCTGAAACGGATTACACCATAAAAGCGGCGGATCTCGGGAGCGCCGCGGTTTCCGTGAATCCTTCCTCTGACGTATATGACGGAAATGAAAAGAAAACCTCTGTTACAGTTTCATGGACGAACGGTTCCGGGACGAAGGTGACTTTGTCAGAAGACCAGGACTATACCGTCTATATTCCGTCACTGGTTGAGGCAGGAAATTATACTTTAACCCTGAGCGGAGAAGGCAATTTTTCAGGAGTTGCATACGGACAGTTCCGGATAAAGGGGCCGGTTGATACCGGACTTTACAGGGTAACGGCCAAACCGGACGGTTCAACAGAAAAAGCGCTGAACATTGCAGGAAACAGTTCGGATGTCGGAGCAAATGTGGAGATTAATGAAACAGATACGTCGACGGCTCAGGAATTCTATTTTCTGGAATTGGACAGCGGATATTACCGGATTACGGATATTCATTCGGGCAAGGTACTGGATGTTGACGGCGGAGGTACAAGTGACGGTACAAATGTGCAGCAGTACTTTTGGAACGGAACCGATGCGCAGCTTTGGAAGATTGTCAAAGACGGTACGGGATACAGAATACTTTCCAAAGCTTCCGGGAAGGCGATGGATATCAGCGGCGCCTCCGTTGCCAACGGCGCAAATGTCCAGATCTGGGTCGTCAACGCATCAGCGGCTCAGCGATGGTATCTATCGGCAGTAGACGACAGCAGTTTTGAAGTCACTCCGGCATCCTCTATCGTGTCGGGAAAGACTTACCGGCTGATTTCAAAAATTGATACGGTTTTTTCGATCGGGCTTTTAGGAGGAAAGATCGTTTATGGAACGAAAGCCTGCCTGAGTGCATCTGCAGAGGATGAGAATGAAAAATTTCTGGTTACGCTGGATTCTGACGGTACCTACCAGCTGCTCAATGAAAAATGCGGGCTTTCTCTGGATGTGAGTGGAAATTCACCGGATAACGGAGCGTCCGTACAGACTTATCTGCCGAACGGCACAACGGCGCAGAAATGGAATTTTGTTAAAAATACTGACGGAACATTTACGATTTTAAACAGCACAACGAAAAAAGCAATTGATGTTCCGGGAGGCACGGTGGACTTTGAGAAGACGCTTCAGATGTATTCTGCAAATGGTTCGAATGCACAGCGCTTTTATTTCCAGGAGGTGACGGCAGTAGACAGGCAATGGGAAGGAAACTATACAATCTATTCCCAGGTTAACGGGACATCGGTTATGGATGTTTACGGAGGATTGGTTAATTCAGGAGCCAACGTCCAGCTCTGGGAGAGCAACGGAAGCGGTGCACAGCAGTTCAGGTTTATCTATAGCGGCGACGGTTACTACAGGATCATAAATATGAAATCCGGTATGGCTGTTGACATAGACAGCGGAAGTACAGCGGCAGGGGCAAACATCCATCAGTTTTTTTACAACGGCTCCAATGCCCAGCTGTGGAAGATTTCTTCAAACAGCGACGGTTCGGTTACATTTCTTTCAAAAGCCGGCATGGCCATTGATGTGAGCGGCGGGTTGCAGAATAACGGAGCAAATATTCAGACCTACAGTCAAAATGGTACAAAAGCACAGAAGTGGAAGCTAAGTAAATTGTCATAACCCATTGATTTTTTATGCTTAGAACTTTTACATATGTGCCGGAGCACGGAGGATAAACGCAATATCCCGGGATAATACACAGATGCCAATAGTACTTTGGTATGATAACAAAAGTCTTTCTGCGTGATATAATCCGGAAAGAATGCAGTAAATGAAAGCATTGCAAAATTCTTTTAGGATGAAAAATAAAGAAGAAAACCGGGAGGGGACAGATGAAGAATTTAAAGAAACTTGTGCTTTTACATTCGAATGACATGCATGGAGATTTTCTTGCGGAAAATATTGACAGCTCACTGGTCGGCGGCGTCTCAATGCTGTCGGGGTATGTGAATAAAGTCCGGCGGGAGGAACCGAACACAATATATGCGATTGCCGGCGATATGTTCCGGGGATCGGTCATCGATTCCGAGTACCAGGGCATTTCTACAATTGAAATCATGAATCTGTTGGCGCCGGATGTAGTGACCATCGGAAACCACGAGGCAGACTATGGTCTAGGCCAGCTTTTATTTATTGAAAAATGCGCGAAGTTTCCGATTATCAATGCCAACCTTTTTATTCGTACCGGGCATAACCACCTCTTCCAGCCGTATGTCATTCTACGCAGGGACGGGATGAAAATCCTGTTTATCGGAATAGTTACCGAGGAGGTTCTAAACAAGACAAAAAGGGACGGGATGATCGGATCGTTTGTAGATATTGATGAAGCTGCAGCAGAGATCGGACGCATCTGTGATACCTACAACGCCATCGATATTGACTTTACGGTGCTTCTTACGCACATCGGTTACGAGGAGGACAAAAAGCTGGCTGCGAAGCTTGATCCGGCGTGGGGCGTCGATGTGATTATCGGCGGACATTCGCATACGCTTCTGGAAAAAGCAACAGAAATAAACGGAGTCCAGATCGTGCAGGCCGGTATCGGGACGAACCAGATCGGCCGGTTTGATATCATGGTCGATACGGACAGGAACTGTATCGACAGCTTTACGTGGAAGACAATTCCGATCTGTGCGGAGAACTGTCCGCGCGATGAAGAAGTAGAAAGTCTCATCCTCAATTATAAGAAGGCAACGGATGAAAAATACGGTCGTATCGTGACGCGCTTTACGAGGGAACTTACACATCCGTCGAGGACGCAGGAAACTGAACTTGGCGATTTGTTTGCCGATATTCTGCAGAATGCACTTGGCCTCGATGTGTTTTTCATCGGTTCGGGCAGCATCCGCTCGACGAAGCTGGGGCCGGTCGTTCGTCTCTCGGATTTTGAGGAATGCTTCCCGTACGATGATGCGGTCTTCCTTGTAAAGGTGACCGGAGCGCAGCTTAAGAAAATGATCCTTTTCTACCTGCGGGACGAAGCTTTTGAAGGCGATCACACGGAATTTTATCAGATTTCCGGTGGGTTGCGTCTCATTTACGAAAAGAAAGAGCATACTTTCCGGGAAATAAAATTTGGCGGCGCGGACGTTGATGACAGCCGTATCTATAGCACCGGCATCCAGGCATTTCATTACGCGAATTTCGAAAAGTTTTTCGGGCTTCCGCAGGCGGAAATCGAGAAGAACGCCGCTCCGCGTCCGGTCGCAACATCCTGCAGGAGCATTTTGGAAGAAGTCCTCTCCGGATCGCATCTTCTGGATCAGAAGGCGGACGGAAGAATAACGATAGAATAATAGGTGGTAATTATGAATGAAGCGCAGAAAAAGAAACAGAATGAGATACTGCGCAATGCAGAAGAAGTAATCGCAAGAGGACCGTATAAAGCTGACTGGGATTCCCTGGCAGAACACCCTGTGCCGCAGTGGTACAGGGATGCTAAGTTCGGGATTTTTATTCACTGGGGCGTTTACTCCGTGCCGGCATTCGGAAGTGAGTGGTATCCGAGAAATATGTATCTTCAGGGATCTCCGGAATATGAGCACCACAGAAAAACATATGGGAACCAGAAAATATTCGGCTACAAGGATTTTATACCGATGTTCCGGGCGGAAAAATTCGATGCGGAAAAGTGGCTCGACCTTTTCGAAGAGGCAGGCGCCAGATATATCATGCCTGTGGCGGAGCATCACGACGGATTCCAGATGTATGCGAGCGGGCTCAGCGAATGGAACGCTGCAAAAAAGGGACCGTGCCGGGATGTGATCGGGGAACTGAAGCAGGCCGCTGAAAAAAGAAACATCGTATTCACGGTTTCGGATCATCGGGCGGAACACTGCTGGTTCTTTAGCGGCGGAACGAAATTTGATTCCGATGTCAGGGATCCGGCTAATGCTGATTTTTATGACGATCAGACGAAATGCAGCTGTGATCTTGACAGCAGCCAGGATATTTTATCGTCCGGTGCTCCAGAGGAGCATCTTAAGAACTGGCTGGCACGAATCTGTGAAATCGTCGACAAGTATCATCCTAAGGCTATTTACTTTGACTGGTGGATCCAGAACATATCCTTCAAACCATATTTAAAAAAGTTTGCGGCGTTTTATTATAACCGGGCAGCTGAGTGGGGGCAGGAAGTCACGATCGATTATAAATTTGATGCTTTCCCGCTGCGGAGCGCGGTATTTGATGTAGAACGCGGTCAGATGAGCAGCGTCAATCCGCTTCCGTGGCAGACGGATACGGCAATCGCTGAAAATTCATGGGGATATACGGACGGAAACAAGTTTAAGAATCCGGTCGGCATCGTGGAGGATCTTGTTGACATTGTCAGTAAAAACGGCTGTCTGCTCCTGAACGTAGGCCCCAGAAGTGACGGAACCTTTACGGAGGAAGACAGCCATGTCCTGCGTGAGATCGGCAGATGGATGAAGATCAACGGTGAAGGAATTTACGGAACAAAATTCTGGAAGGTTTATGGAGAAGGTCCGACGAAAGTTCCGGATGGTTCCTTTACGGATACCGAACGTACGCCGTATACGTCGGAGGACATCCGTTTTACCTGCAAAGGCGCGACATTATATGCTTTTGTGATGAAGTATCCGGAGAACGGAAAAGTTACAATCCGGACGCTTGGAAGGTTCACGGATTTTGGGTCGGAAGTCCCGGTAAAGGATATGTGCTGTATCAACGGCTCACCGCTTAAGTTCCGCAAGGATGAAAACGGAATGCATATTGAAGGTCCGAAGATGAAGACGGATTATCCGGTATGCTTCAGGATCACACTGCTCTGAGCACGCTCACGCATGCCTGACACTAATGTTCTGCGGAAACTATAAGAACGGGAGCTTACCCGGCTGTTCTGAAATTTCAGAAACGGGAGCTCACCGGGCTGACCCGAAGAAAGCAATTTGAGAAAGAATGAAGGGTGAATATTGGTGCACTCCGATGACTATCTTCAAAATGAAATAAGCATTAAGCTTCGTCCTGTAGAAACGAGCTTTAAGGAGCTGTATATAAAGTACCCGGACAGAAAACTGTCATTTCCTCATGAAACAAGGGAGATCAGCGACATTATAAGCGCCGCGGATACTCCTAAAGACATTTTTACGCGGCTGTTTTCAACATCGCTTACAGACAGTGATTTTATTCAGACGGATGTTGATATTGCGATATTTCAGCATATACGGTACTTGCCGGCAAATTGGCATAAGCACAATTTCTTTGAGATTGCCTGTGTCATTTCCGGTTCTGTAACGAACTATATTGTTAATCAGGAGATTCCTCTCACAGCAGGGGACATTTGTATTGTCGCACCGAATATGGTGCACGCTGTCAGCGCCTTTTCAGATGACGGCATCATGCTGGATATTTTACTGAGGAAAACAGCCTTTGAGAAAAATTTCCTTGCTCTTTTGCCTGAAGACGATATACTGACCAGCTTTTTTACGCATACGCTATATGATTCCGGCGATATGCCGTATCTGATTTTTAAGACAGATGATGATCCGGATATACAGTATTTCATTTCTGCTTTATATCATGAATTCAATCGGAATCGTCAGTTTAAAAAGAACATGATGAATTCTATTCTTTCTGCATTTTTTATCGTATTGATGCGGAACCATGAAAAAGATGTTATTATCCCGACAGTCAATGAATCTGTCATGAATGAAAACCTGATTTTTATGCTTCGCTATATGCAGGAAAATTACGAATGGATCTCTTTACAGCATCTTGCTGATTTTTTTAATTATAGTCCGCGGCATGTTCAGCGTATTATTACGACAGCTACCGGATGCAGCTTCAGTGAAAACATTCTGAAGCTGAAAATGAAACATGCCGCGGAGCTTTTGCGAAGTGCTCTTACTATATCTGAAATAGCTGAGAAGCTTGGATATTACGATGCGAGCAGCTTCAGGCAGGCATTTAAAAGTTATTATCTAATGACACCCAATGATTACCGTTCACACATTTCAGGCTGAGTCTTTCGCTTTCCTGTCCGAAACAGCAGTGCATTTCTTATATAAAGACTTGTCATAAATTTACTCCACCCATGTCTCTTTTTTACCTCGGAAAATATTTTTCCGGGGTTAAACTATATTTATTCCGGATGTAAAGCGGCGCAGCCGCTTGCTTTTGGGCGGCTTTTTACTAATGGCCATTATTTTTTGGATGGCAGGCTGACATCTTTTCCGGAGAAAAAAGGAGACCTGGAATTATGAGAAAAAAGGAAGAAATCCTGAATGTGATCTTTATTAATATCCCGATTACGCTTGTGCTCTGTATCTTTGCTCAGCTCCTTACAATATGGGAAGGAAATGCCGGAGGCTTCAGCGTTTCTCAATTTCTGCTGAATATCCCGATTGCCTATATTGCCGCGACGCTTATTGGACTGGGGATTCCTTCCGTCCGATGGGGCGTAAAATTTGCAGAAAGCCGCGGCGCACGTTCCGGAGGTCTTGCCTATGCACTTCTTATGAATATTGTTGTCAATACCGTATATACGTTGCTGCTTTCAATTATTATGACGTTTGTCAACGTTTTTTTGATTGCGCATGGGCCGGTCTTTGCGGTTCTTGCAGGAATTATCATCAATTTCATTCCTCTTTGGATTGTCTGTTACATCGTCAGCTTCTTTTTTGCACCGCTGTGCCGGAAACTTGCAGCAGCACTTTCATGAGTCATTCCGACGGATATAACCACCCGGACTTCCCGACAGATATATCCATTCGGATTTTATGTCGTGATTTTACCCTGCCAATGTCGCATGGCTGACTTTTAGGATGATTTCATTACTGATATTCTGTAAAAAGATTGAAAAAGAAGTCTTCAATAAAAGAGGAGGAAATAGGATGTCTGAAACAAAAGAAACAGGATTTACAAAATCCACTGCATGGTCATTTGCATTGTCACAAGGCGGGGGCTTTATGCTTATTCAGGCAACTGTCGCGAGCTTTATTTCTGTCTACATGACGGATACCGTCATGCTTCCTGCTGCTGTCGGCTCCGTTATTATGTTTATTGCAACATTGTGGGATGCAATAAATGATCCGATGATGGGGGCTATCTGCGACCGTACGAAAACAAGGTTCGGTTCCTACCGTCCCTATCTTTTGTGGGTGCCGGCGGTGCTGACCGTTGTCTCCATTTTCCTGTTTCGTTCTGATACCGTAAGTTCGGGCGCGAAAGTAATATACTTCGCAACATTTTACATTCTCTTTGGAATGTCTGTCACGGCCCTGACGATGCCTCAGATGGCTTTAATACCGGCGGTCACGAAAAATGATAAAGAACGCGGACAGGCGATCCAGCTGGGGATCATATCCATAGCAATTGCCTTTACGATTGCCTCGACATTTACGTCAGGGTGGGTTGCGGCAATTGGAAGCTATGCACCCCTCATGGCTGTTTACGGCGTCCTTGCAATCCTTGCAAATCTCTGGCTGTTCAGAAGTTCGAAGGAACGCTATCATGTTGAGTCTGCGAACAAAAGATCCGTCTGGAAAGATCTCGGGGTTTTCGTAAAACATAAGGAACTTGTTGTCGTTCTTTTTGTCTGGATGCTTTCTTCTGTCGGATATGGAATTATGTTTTCCTCTTCTGTTTACTATATGATGTATTATATTATGCGTCCGGATCTGATTGGTCTTTATATGGGAATTCTTTCCGTCGGCGCCCTGGTCTCCATGATGGTTGTTATGCCGCTTCTCCTGCGGAAATGCAAAACAGTAACCCAGGTCTTCATTATCACGCAGGCTCTGACATTTGTCTGTTATGTACTGTTGTTTTTCTTCGGAAACAAGAATATGATCCTGCTGTATGCAGTTTCCTTCCTTGCGACGGCATTTTCATCGATGGAACAGGGTCTTATCAATTTCTATGTTAACGATACGATAGATTATCTGCAGCTTAAGGAAAACGTGCAGCTTAACGGTATGGTTTCCGCCATTAAAGGATTTTCCTATAAATGCGGTTCGACCCTGGTATCTTCCGGGCTTTTGGCAATTCTTGCCGTTGCCGGATATGTCGCCGGTGCTGTCGGGAGCCAGCCGGATTCGGCAATGTTTGCCTTTAATATGCTGAGGTTCGGAATTCCGGCCGTAACCTGCATTTTGATTATCCTGCTTTTAAAAGCCAATCCGCTGGATAAATGCCGCGGAGAGATTAATGTAATGAAGGAAAAAATGAAGGCTGTGGACGAAAAATAAGCGAAAGAGACAGTTATAGCAGATATAACTGTCTCCGGACTTTCAAGAGGAAAAAATCAATGAGTGAAGAAAATAAAATTCCTGCAGGCTGGTATACACGAAAACAGAATTCCGCTGTACCTTCCCCCTTCAGAGCCAGAAAAGTCATCGAAATTACCGGGGAGCCGGTTTCTGTTCAGGCACGCGTGTGCGGACTCGGACAGTTCATTTTCTACTGCAACGGGCAGAAAGTATCCGATCACGAACTGGATCCTTCGTGGACGGATTATCGTAAGAGTGCGGAATTTGTAATTTTTGATCTGGATCAAATGGTTAGACAGGGAAAAAATGTTTTTGGCATTGAAGTCGGAAACGGATGGTACATTAAAAACGATGAAGGCTATACTTTTCGATTCCCTTCCTTTATGCCGCCGAATCCGAACCCTTATGAACCATTTGATAAAGATCTGGTGTTTGCGCTGCGGATTACCGTGCGGTATGAAAACGGCACAGAAGACGAGTATACAGCGGATGAAAGCTGGCAGTGCGCGCCGTGTCCTGTAACACAGTCCAATGTATATGGATCGGAAACGATAGATCTGCGTCTGGAAGAAGAGGAAAAGAGATGGCTTGAGGAAGATTTTCTGCCGGATGATCTGTGGGAATCTGTGTCAACTGCCGGGGGGCCGAAAGGCCGTCTGGCAGCTGCCGCTGAACCTCCGGTCAAAGTGCTGCGGGAATACAAAGCCGTTTATCTTCATACAGTAAACGGCAGAGATGTCTTTGATATGGGCCAGAATATGAGCTGCATGCTCGAAATCGGTATTAAAGGCAGTAAAGGCGATATGGTCCGAATCCGGCCCGCAGAAAAACTGGATGCAGAAGGAGATGCCGACCAGGAAGCAAAAAACTGGTGTACGGTAGATACGGCCATCACGGTAATTGCTTCCGGAAACAATATTTATGAGAAGGCCCGCATGAAATTTACTTATGCAGCCGGCAGATATTTTTCTGTCGAAAGAATATCTGCTGAAGGCGGAAAAAGTCCCAGGATACAGGATTTTAAAGCCTATGCGATAAGTTCTGCATGGAAGGAAAACGGCACCTTCCAATGTGATGATATACGGTATCAAAAGGTCTACGATATGATTGAACGCACTGTAGAGGCAAATATGATCGGCGTGCATACAGACTGTCCGACGATTGAACGTTTTGCATGGCAGGAGCCGAACCACCTGATGGCGCCGTCGATTTTTTTCATGAAAGACGGAAACTTATTGTGGCGTAAATTTTTCCGGGATCTGCGGGAGTCGCAGCATACGGGGGCGGATTTTTTCAACGATTTCTCAGGCAAAAAAATTCCTGCAGGAGACGGACTGGTGCCTTCGCAGGCCCCCTGTTATATTCCGAATGTCCTGCCTGTACCGGGGATGGGCAGCTTCTATGACATTATTGCCTGGGGTTCCACAATTATCCTCGGCCCGATGTGGCATTATCGGTATTATGGCGAAAAAGATGTTCTGGAGGAAAATTTCCCGGCCGGCATGAAATATCTTCATTATCTGAAAAGCAGGATGACAGCTGAAGGATTCCTCTGCCACGGATTGGGTGACTGGGGCAATCCGGAACAGTTTCTTGCGCGGGAAAATGTCGAAACAACTTTTCTGTATGCCGATGCCCGTATGCTGGCGGATTCGGCATCGATTCTCGGCAGAAGCGATGAAGCTGATGAACTAAGAATCTTTGCGCAGAGCGTCAAAAAAAATTATAACGAGAAGCTGCTGGTCAAAGATCCTGAAACCGGTAAGTATTTTTATCGTGCCTACGACCATCCCGGCGAAAATGTATACAGTCAGGGTGTTGAAGCGCTGCCTCTTTATTGGGGACTTGTACCGGAGGAGGCCAGGGAAGATGTTGCAGATGCTTTCAGAAAAGTCCTGATTGAAAAAAAAGCTTTTATTGCCGGGGAAATAACTCTGCCGTATGTGATCCAGACGGCACTGAAGCTTGGCCTGGATGACGTGATTGCTTCGTATGTCGTGAAAAAGGAACATCCCGGTTATTATGCCTTTGTGCTTGACGGAGAAACTACGCTGGGAGAATACTGGGAGCCGAATCCGCGCAGCCACTGCCACGATATGATGGGGCATATCATCGAATGGTATTATGACGGAGTTGCCGGCATTGTTTCAGAAGCGCCGGGCTTTAGAAAAATCAGCATTACACCATATCTTCCTGCCGGAATGCATGCTTTTAAATGTACTTATGACACAGGAAGAGGAATGATCCGGGTCGAAGTAAAAGAAGAAGAGACACAGATAAAACTGCTGGCAGAGGCGGACGGCGGGATCGAATATACCGTAAATACCAAAAAGCTGGAAAAAACCGGAAAAAGAGCAGTCATTTTATAAATGAGTGAAAAGGTATTAGATGAAGGAAAAAGCTGTTGTGTGGTATTTTAGCCATACAGCAGTTTTTTGTTACCGGAATTTTCGGAAAATGAAATAAAGTATTCGTAAAAGCGGGAATCTTTTTACCGGATACTTGTTGCGTCATGGATGGTAAAAGTTACATTTAACACCAGCATCATGCAATAAACTTACAAAAGAAGTGTATAGAGCAATCAGGACTGAAAAGAGGCGAATGACTTTCAAAATGTCTGAAAACGGTCTATAATATAGGTCGCTTTCATAAAGATTGTGTGGATGAATTCCATGCAGCAAAAAGCAGAGGGGGTTGGTTTGCTAAAAAAGGTATTGGCATTATTAACGGCAGAAGTTTTGGTAACAGCATTGATCCCAGCGAATGTATCGGCAGAAGAAATCAATACAGAGGCTGAAGAAATCAGCGCGGAGGCGAATACAGAGACAGAAGAAATCAGCGCGGAGGCGAATACAGAGACAGAAGATATCAGCGCAGAGGCGAATGCAGAGTCAGAAGACACCAGCGCGGAGGCGGGCATCAGTGAAGAGACGGCAGGCAGCGGTGCAGAGGAGGAAAACGGAAGTATTTCCGCTCTCCAGGATGGCGATTATACCATTGAGTCAGGAGTCGGCGAGGGCTACATGCTCAATCTGGAAAATGAATCCTCAGATAATGCGGCCAACATCAGCCTTTATGAGCAGACCGGAGGATTCGGACAGATCTTCCATGTGGCCGGGGCGGGAGGTTTCTACACGATAACATCAGATCTGTCTGATAAATCTGTAGATGTTTCAGGAGGCGGAACGTCACCCGGCGTAAATGTACAGCAGTATCAATCCAATGGAACAAAAGCTCAGCAATTTAATATCAGCAGTTCTTCACGCGCCGGTTTTTACACAATCAAAGCGGCCTCCGGATCGGCGTATCTTCAACGGCGAACGAGACGGGATTGAAATTGGTTTCGGAGGATGCCTCCGATTTTCAAAAATGGTACTGCCGTACCGTTTCGGCATCCGGTCAAACGCAATATGGGCGGCGTACCATTCTTTCCCTTCTTAAGAACGCAATGCTTCCGGTCGGGCGGACTCTTTATGTTTTAGGCGGGGGCTGGAATGACGGCTCCTATTCCGGACAAAATATTGATTCCGAAATACTCGGGTGCCGCAGTTCGTGGCTTACGTTTTTTAATTCCAATGCGGGAGCAGCCTATATCCCGGCATTGCATCAGTTCGAATACGGAAATGGCCTGGATTGTTCAGGATATGTTCACTGGATCGCTTACAACACGATTTACAATACGCCGGGACAGGGTTTTCAGACGGTCACTTCCTATGACATGGCGGATGATTTTAAAAACCGCGGATGGGCGAAGACGGGGGATTCAAACATTTATCCCGGAGATATCGTAAGCATAAATGAAGGAAATGGCGCCGGACATGTCTATCTTGTGCTCGGGGTTTGCAGTGACGGTTCCGTGCTTTTTGCACATTCGACCCTTGTACCGTACGGAACGCAGGGGGCGGGGGTACAGCTTTCCGGAACCTCCGTACCCGGACAGAGTACTGATTTCGTTACGATGGATTCCGAAGCTGCAAGGCTCGCGGCTTCGTACATGAAGACGCATTTCCCGAAGTGGTGCTACGCTCCGGTCGAAGAACCGTATAATGGCTATATCACCGGAAATACAGTCCGCGCGACATGGATTACGGATGGGACTTCGATTATGACCGATCCCGAAAATATCCGCAGCCTGAGCGGAGAGCAGGTAATCCAGAGATTGTTCGGCTGATTTACTTGCCTTTCGTCCGCGGTTAAACTATGATGATAGTAGATGATGCAGGATAAACTGACGCACGGTTTTCTTTCCCATGGAGGTGTATTATGAGAAAAAAATGGATCTGCTTTCTGACCGCATGCACGATGGTATTATCAATGGGCTGTGCGCGTACCGGCCCC
Organism: Lachnospiraceae bacterium UBA1066; assembly: GCA_002316215.1. Taxonomy (GTDB): domain Bacteria; phylum Bacillota; class Clostridia; order Lachnospirales; family Lachnospiraceae; genus Chordicoccus. The sequence continues at coordinate 20,129 of DCDB01000192.1, forward strand.
GCGGAATCCGGAACTTCCGTATCCGCTTCTTCGAATGCATCTTCAGGTACGCAGGCGTCTTCTTCGGCTAATAACTCAACAACTTCTTCGGCAGGTACATCGAAAGCCTCTCAGACTGCTTCAGCAGTAAACTCCTCTGTGTCTTCCGCTGTGACGGATACTCCGACACCTTCGCCCACGGCGGTTCCTTCAAAAGATATCCGGTTTCTTCATTTTTCCGTAGAATATCAGTATCTGACCGGAAAGGACGGCGAAAACTTTTTGTATTCAGGAAGGTATCCTTCGTTTTCTCTTTCGGATGAAGATGCATCAAAGTACGCACTTTTAGGTACTTCCCTGAAAAACTACAGCGAAGCCCTTGATGCTGAGATGAAAAGCACAAAGGACAGCCTGACGGCGGAAGCACGGGCGGCTTATTCCGGCGATGACTTTTCGCCGTATTACTATAATGCGGCTATTGATTTCAAACGGACGGATTCCGTGGCAGCCAGTTTCCTTGAAACGAGAGATTCCTATACCGGCGGCGCTCACAATGATACGGAATATACAGGCAGGAACTTTAATACACAGACCGGAGGGGAAATGAAGCTCACGGATGTGATTCCGGATATTTCTACCCTTCCGGATTTTCTTACCGGGAAATTGCAGGAAAAATATCCGGATGTCCCCTTTACGGATCTTCAGAAAAACATCGGGGACCTTTGCGGGACGACTGACGGCAGCGGACTTAAATGGACGCTCGGGTATTATGACCTGACGTTTTATTTCAGCCCTTCCGCCATCGCGCCTTATGCCTCGGGACTTCTGACCGTGACAATTCCGTTTTCCCAAAAACCGGAGCTTTTTAATCCGCTCTATACGACGGCTCCGGAAAGCTGCGTCATTGCCCTGCGGCAGGGCGAAACCCAGTATATTTATCCGGACGGGAGCAGTACAGCCGTTGAAATGACCGTAAATCTTGCAAATGATTCGGAAGAAGATTTTGGAAAGCGGATCATTACGCTGGGGACGGATACCTTTACTTTTAATGAAGACCAGAGCGTTTACTCTGTCGTTCCGTATTTCTTGCATTTTTCAGACGGACGCAATTATCTGTACCTGAGCTGCTCGGGAGACAATGATTACCAGAGTATGGAAGTGTATCAAATTGAAGGAGAAAATGTCAGTTACGTCGGGAATCTCGGCAATGCCGGGGCCGGCGAAGACGGATTTATCGATCCCGGAAACTTTTCACTTTCTTCGCGTCTGGATATTCTGAGCACTTACGGCGGACAGCGGAGGTATCACATCGCAAACGACGGCATGCCGGCAGCGGATGAGGACGTATACCATCTTTCCGAGGGGCTGCAGCTGACGTCTAAAGCGGATGTTGTCGGTGACATTTTGGACGGGCAGTATCAGGTGGCTGAAAAAGATGTCACAGTTCCTTCCGGAACGGGCTTTACGCTTTCACGTACGGATGGGGAAACCTTCGCCGATGCCATCCTTTCGGATGGACGCCTCCTGCGTCTTTATGTCGATACGGGGGACGGATGGCCGCAGACAGTCAACGGCCAGGACATTGAAAACCTGTTTGACGGACTGCGGTTTGCAGGATAAGGAATGTAAGAATTGAAGCCTGGATGAATCCGGTGCAGGAATCATTCGATTCGGCACCTTGGAAAAAAGGATACATGTCGTAAAAAATATATAAGAATCTGCTTGATAGAATGGCAGCCTCAAAGGGCACTTTCAGACAAACCGAAAGTGCCCGCATTTTATCGAAGCGTTCATAATACCCGTACAGCTATCCTGACTTTTTAAGCAGGGTGGTTGCTTTTTTATATGATCATACTGATTTTTGCGGAATCAACTTAAAATAAATAAAAAATTGATTCTTGAGGATGTTATGGTTATAGTTATAATGAAATAAGAATTTGCAACTATTCTGCAGAGTGCGGAATTTTGGAATATTGTAAAATAAGATACAAATATCCATTTTGTCATAATCTGTATCAGCATATCAGATCTCGTGAAAAATGAACAAATGCCTGTTTTATATCAGCAGGAAGGAGTAAGGGAGGATAAAGGGAAAAAATGAAAACACGATTACGCACAGCAGGCGCAGCCATAGCGATTATCGGCGTGCTCTGCCTTGTTCTTTCATTAATAGGCAAAACACGGATCATCATTAACTCGCATTATTCGACATGGAGGATGCTTATGGTATTCTCTCTTGTGCTTATCGCAGCCGGGGCAATCGTGTTGCTGCTGTATTTCATATGCAGCATAAAAACGAAGATTGACAGAAAGACGTCAGCTGCAGAAGCGGAAGAGGAGAAAAGAAGGAGGGATGCCGCAATCGGGAAACTTCAGACACCGGAGGAAATCAAAGCATTTTTCTCTGAAATATCAGAAAAGAGACCGTCTCTTTCGTCAAGTCTTGAAGGGCTTACCAATCAGCTGGATACAATAAACAGGCAGAAGGAAAAGCTCGACCGGTTATTGAAGATGAATAATCTTCTGATGTTTGAAAACACGAAAGACCTGCTTTGCCGCATAGAGGACAGTATCTGCATCAATTGCCGGAAAGCAGCGAATGAATGCATCGTCAATGACGGGAATGATGAAGCGGTAAAAGAAAATATAGTTCCGATTTGTAAAGACGGGGATGAGAAGCTGGAGCAAGTGCAAAAATATCTGAACGAACTCGTAAAATATACAAATTCACAGGACAGCGACAGTGATGCGGAGAAAACATTGAAGGTGTGCTGTGATACGATCAGGCAGTCATTAGAGAAAATATAATAGAAAAATTGCGAGGATAATGGAATGAATAAAAAAAGCGGAATAAAAGAAGTGCTGCGCGGAATACCGGCAATTATCTTAGCAGCTGTAACTGTATTCTCGCTTGCAGGCTGCGAAAATGCAACTACGGAAAACTCGGAAAAAGCAAATGCGCTGAGCTATGATGACGCTGTCAAAGAACTGGACGTATTGGCGGGGCAGGTAAAGGTAACGCAGGCCGATCAGAAGCTTGACATGGACATGGAAGAAAACTCCGTTGCGTCAAGTCTTGCAAGCATTGATACATTTCCGCTGACAACAAAAGGAAATGGCGACATAAATATCGAAATCGCAGGAGCGACGGAAATATCTGCTGAAGATGCACCGGACAACTGGCTGAACGTAATAGCGGAGCGCTTTAACAATGAGCATAAGACGATAGACGGGCATACCGTAACGGTTTCCGTAAGGAAAATCACATCAGGCGAAGTGGTAACCTATATGGCGGACGGAGGATATCAGCCGGATCTGTACATCCCTTCAAACGATATCTGGGGAAAAATGCTCGACGCAGACGGGATCGAAACAGAAAAACTCACGGACAGACTTATCGGAAATACTGCCGGTATCCTTATGAAGGAATCCACTTATGAGACCTTTAAGGAAAAATACGGGGATGTCACAGTCGGGAACGTCCTTAAAGCGGCAAATGCAGGGGATCTCGTATTCGGTTACACAAATCCGTACACTTCATCAACAGGAATCAACATCCTTACGGCCATGCTCGCTTCTTTCGACAGTTCAAATCCGCTGTCTGAGAATGCCGTCTCACAGCTTACGGAATACCAGAAGAAATCACCGACCGCAGCCTATACCACGGCCGTACTGAAAGATTCGGCATCCAAAGGAATTATCGATGCAATGGTAATGGAAGAGCAGGCATATATCAATACGGCGGAGCTGAAGAGTTATCAGTACGTACCGCAGGGAGTAAGGCACGATCATCCGGTCTATACATTCGGGTACGTAACAGACGAGAAAAAACAGGCGGGAAAGATGTTCGTTGACTATTGCATGACTGAAGAAAGCCAGGATCTTGCGACAAAAGACGGATTTAACCGCCATGATGAATACCAGTCACAGGATTCAGGGCTTGACGGGGCGGGATACCTTGCGGCGCAGCGTACATGGAAGCAGAACAAAAACGGCGGGAATCCTGTTGCTGCAGTATTCGTAGCGGATACATCAGGATCCATGAACGGGACAAAGCTGATTTCATTAAAGAAGTCCCTGCTTAACACTATGCAGTACATCGACAGTTCAAACTATATCGGGTTTGTGGATTTCAATGACAACGTAACGGAGGACCTGCCGATTGCGCAGTTTGACGACAAGCAGCGCTCTTATTTCTCAGGCGCAGTGAAGAACCTTCAGGCAAGCGGGAGCACAGCCACATACAATGCCGTGCTTGTAGCCATGAAGATGCTGAACGATTACAAGAAACAGGCGCCGAATGCAAAGCTGATGCTGTTTGTCTTGTCCGACGGGGAGCAGAACCAGGGATTTACGCTGAACAGGATAGAAGGTATTGTGGGCGGAATGAATGTACCCGTTTATACAATCGGATATGAAATGGAAGATTCAGGGGCGGCGGAACTAAAAAAACTTTCGTCGATAAATGAAGCGTCATCGATCAATGCTTCATCCGAAGATGTCGTGAATGCGCTCAGGAACCTCTTTAACGTCAATTTATAAACGGCTGAAGGGCTGCATATCTTTATAAGGCGTGTCTTCTCATTACTCAGGGGTAAGCCTCCGGCCGAATGAGAAATCTCGAGATCGGGCGCGTGACTTCTCGTTACTCAGGAGTAAGACTGCCACGGTAGCGTTGTTAAAGCTCCCGTGACTTTGGCTTCTCGTTACTCAGGAGTAAGCCCCCGCTTCGGAATTCATAGGATTCGGAAGAGGGCGCTTACGCAATGCCGGGGGACAATATATGGAACCAGCAGAAAAGGAAAGCAGCTTATACAGAATCAAAGAAATTCAGAAACGTATAGCCTTATATCCGGACAGGATCATGGATGCACAGAAATTCAGAGATTCCATCCCGGATGTCGATACCTTAAGGAACAGCCTGTCATCGGCAAACGACGGAAAAACGGACGGGAAAGACATTAATGAGACGGCAGAAATGCTGAGACGGTACAAAGTAAGCTTAAGGATGGCAATGAATAATTACGAAAGCATAAAAAAAGAGATTGAAGAAGATGAACAGGCATTGCTTTTCGAAAGCACAGAGGCAAAGGATCGAAATCACGCAAGCATAACCATAAGTATGGAACAGGCTCGTCAATGCATAATTATGCTTGAATTAAGGATAAGCAACTTAGCTAATATGGTTAAATCCGTCGAGATTTCAGAAAAAGCATTAAAGGATGGCAAGCTATAGCGAAAGGGGATTTTACTGAATGTCAGCGTATAAAAATACCAGTGTCTTCATTTCCCTGATTCTTCGGCATCATCCGGAAGTGATCGGAATAAAACTGGATGGACATGGCTGGGCGGATGCCGGTGAACTGATTGACGGAATCAATGCAGGCGGGAAATTCCATCTTAGCAGGGAAATTCTGGAGCAGATTGTCAGTGAGGACGGGAAGCAGAGGTATAGTTTCAACGAGGATCATTCAAAGATCCGCGCCAACCAGGGACATTCCGTCAATGTGGATGTGGAACTGAAACAGATGGCGCCGCCGGAAATCCTGTATCACGGAACCGCTGAGAAATCTGTCGCCTCAATAGACAAATCAGGGCTCCTGCCTATGAACAGGCTTTATGTGCATCTCTCCAAAGATGAGGAAACCGCCGTAAAGGTCGGAGCGCGGCATGGCCGGCCGGTCGCGTACCGGGTCAGAGCCGGGGAGATGAACCGGGACGGGTATGCTTTCTTCATTTCTCAAAATGGCGTGTGGCTGACGAAAAAGGTACCGGTGAAGTATCTTGAGCAGGAGGATATCCTTAAATATCTCCATGAACGTTCCGAATGAAACGACGACTAAAGCGATCGAAGAGGTAAAAACTTTGGGCTGGGATACTTTGCTTTTATTGCGTTTCATAATATTAAATCATTCCAAAATCGTGTCACAAATTAGCTTTTATGATACAAAGCAGGGTATGATTTTTAAAAGGTCTTGCGACAGTTCGTTTTCTGGTATCGAAAAAGATTTAGGAGAAGTTACGGAAGCGGTATAATAAGGACGTGTAACAATGAATCACAACCATAAAAGGAGGTCAAAACGAATGGGAAAGTACACAGTAAAGAAAACAGAGTCAGGGTACCATTTCAACTTGAAGGTCGACAATGACGAGATCATCGGGAAATCAGAGGTTTATAACACGAAGACGGCCTGCATGAATGGCATCGAGAGCGTGAAGAAGAACGGCCCGGTTGCAAAGGTCGAGGATCAGACGGTGGCGGATTACAAGAAAGTAACGAATCCAAAGTACGTAGTCGCTCAGGACAAGGCCGGGAAGTTCCGCTTCAACCTCACGGCCACGAACGGGCAGGTGATTCTTTCCTCGCAGGCGTACAAGGAGCTCCCGGGGTGCATGAACGGGATCGCAAGCGTGCAGAAGAATTCGGGAGATTCGGAAATCGCGGAAGAGGAATGAAAAACATAAGAAAGACCGTTGCTGAAGAATAAAGAATTATTCTTTGGCAACGGCTTTTTTGTGTCTGAAAGCGCGGAATATTTACTTCGTGGAATTATTATAAAATCAGCATTTTTCGTATGGGTACGAAGACGATGAAAGACCGTCATATTCCAATGACTTATAATATAAAACGGATATTGCGGAATGCACACGCGGCACAGATGCGTCTTGGTGTGATATCGGAATTCGTAATCAATACTCATCAACGGGGCGGGACGAGAAAAAACGACAGCTTGAGGGATAAAAACATAAGTACAACCTGAGTGCAACCCAAGTGCAACCCAAGTGCAACCAAAAAATCCTGCTTTTTACAAAAAAAGACCTCGGAAAACCTTGATTTCAAGGTATCCGAGGTTCTAAATTTTCCTGGAAAGTACAGGGCTCGAATATGCAACTAATTAAAAAAACCGCATAGAAAGGGGATTCGCGGGCATGCCGAAACAAAGTGCAACCAAAAGTGCAACCTATCAATCAATTCTATAATTTTCATTATTTGTAAATTATCCGTTTTAAACGGATTCATGTAAATAATCGCATGATACAAAACAAGTTTTGATAGCGATAACTGTAATTATTCAGGGATATTCGAATTATTAATTGATCTGTTTAAATGATGTTTGGATGCAGGGGAGCGGAACGGCTCCAAGTGTCGAACACGGCAAAGACGAAGCGTCCAAACGTCACGGTAAACTGTATGGCAGCCTACAATTCAGAAATCGATGCCCCTGCGGACATGGGCATTGAAGATGCCATCCGTTATGCCAAGGAACACCTCGATGATATTCCTCTCGGAGAGATAGAATATGTGATGGATTCGGATGAATTGGATGAGGATAATTGTGATTTTTAAAAATGAACGGAGAATTTACATCTTGACATAAGTCAAGATACAAATTATATTCAAGATAGAGGTGATATTTATGGATGGAAAAGTAATTCAGGAAAAACAGGATTTTCGATGGCTCAGTTGGTCAAGGATACATAATTCACCAGGAACACAAGGAACGTTTATGAAGTCCGTCTCAGATCTTGACATAAAAAAAATATATTATAAACTTTCAGATTATGATTCTGTAAAAGGCGTCGTCGGACACGAAAGTATTAATGAGATCATCGCTGACAGACTTTTAACATTGATTGGCTTTGAACATCTGAATTACCAGCTGATTCATGCGGATATCATCATCGATGATGCCCCTGTGACGACTTGGATTTGCGCATCGGAGGACTTTAAGGAGCCTGGCGAAAGCAAGATTGCGCTGGATGATTTCTATCAGGCGGAAAGGCTGACAGGAGAATCACCGTTGGAATTTTGCATAAGGCATGGATGGGAACAATACATCTGGCAGATGCTGACGATTGATTACTTAATCCTAAACCGCGACAGGCACGGTGCAAACATCGAGATTTTACAGAATCCGAAGAAACATACGATACGTCCGGCACCGCTTTTTGACCATGGGCTTTCGCTGGTATTCAGCTGCAGAACGGAATCAGAACTGAAGAAATTTGATGTAATGGGAGACAAAAAAGTACAGTGTTTCGTTGGCTCACACTCTGCGGCTGAAAACCTCAGGCTGATTCCGCGCGAAAGGATGCCTGTATTAGGTCCGATCAGGAAAGAATACAAAACATACCTGCTCGAAGGGCTCGATTATGCCATAGGTGCTCCGTGGCGAGATAAGATATGGGAATTAATCCGAATGAGGTGGAAAGCATATGAGGATCTTCGAAATCAAAAATGAATTTTTAAAAAGCAAGACCGTGGGATGGCTTCTGTATTTCGATGCAGGAAAACGGTTCTATATTGAGCTGCCGGAAAAGTCAGATCCCTGGGAAACTCCAATATTGCTTTCATCTTTTTTAAAAAAAGGATGGCATTCCATCGACTCCGAATGGAGCGAAATGTGGGTCAGAGAGAGAATTATACCGCCTGATCGGCAGAACCTGGGGCAGATACTGCGTGACAATCATATGAAGGCATATGATGAATTCAGAATGCTGCTCCTGACACAGGGGCGGTGTTCCCAGGACGATTGTTATCTTTCGGAAACAGCTATCGACAAGATTCCGGAATGGCTTGCCAGACGATTCAGCCGGAAAGTAAAGGATGTCATCCCTCAGAGTGACCACCATATGCTGGTATTCTTCATGAACGGAGAAACAAAACAGTGTGCTTTAAACGAAATACTTTCAAAAGACATTGCGTTCAGCCCTGTTCTTGAAAACAATGCATTATATCTTTCTGTGTCCATCCAACCGGGAGGATATGGGATTTGCTGGGGAAGAGACCTAAATGTTCCGGATTCGAAGCTGTATGCTGTCGGGAAAAAAGTACCTCTATCCTATGAAGACTTCATATATTTTGCAAAGCACAAGATAGTCAACACGCCCGAGACTATGGAAAGACTTGGATGTACACGGCAAAATGTCAATGATCTTGTGAAACGAAACCGACTCAATCCAATTAAGGTCACAGGAAAAAACAAAATGTTCCTTATCCATGACGTCATGGAACTGCAGGAACGATAATTTTACACAGATTTCGCATACACGAATTTTCAGCAGTGCGGGTTTCCGTAAAGAAGATCCTTCGCTATGCGCATGGGAAGGATGACGGCGGATCGCAATGTGATAGCCGCGCTGCTCGGTCATACGGAGATCGTGGACATAGAACGTTATCAATACGACATATCGGACCGTTCAGAGAAAAAACGACTACTTGGAAGCTGAAAAAACGTGAAAAATCGCGTAAATACAGCAACCCCACCCCAAAAAGGCAAAACCCCACCTGAATTTATAAAAAAAAGAACCCCGGAAATCCGCTTAAATAGCGGTTCCGAGGCACTTCCTTCAGAATGGAAAGTACAGGGCTCGAACCTGCGACCTTTCACACGTCAAGCGAATGCTCTCCCAGCTGAGCTAACTTTCCATGTCCTTAGCGACGAATTGTATTATATCAAACTCATTTCCAATATTCAAGTTTTTTATGTGTTCATGACTAAAATAATTGACCAATAATAACTGGCTGTGATCATCAGAAAAAGCACGTAATCGTGGAGGCTCCGTCGGCATCCGCGGTGCCAAATTACGTGCCAAATCTTGCCTTACTTAGACAAAGCATGTAATCGGGGCGGCTCCTCAGGGTATTCTCTGAACGGTAACAGCTATTAGGATATCATTGCCTGCCGGGGCACATACGGGCTTCTATTTAGGCTGTAAATATCCAGGATATCCGGGAAATCCTGCCTGAATACTTAAAATACAGACGAAAATATGGTAGAATGGTGCGATGATAAATAAAGCTTAGGGGAAAGATATGTACAGCGGAATTATCGTATTTATAATATTTGCCCTTTTTTGCCTGTATACGACGGCGGTATGGCCGGAGAACAGCCGGAGGGAACGGATGCTGGCATTTTCCAGGCGCTATGTTGCGCACAGGGGCCTTTACGACAACAAAGGCGCGGCGCCGGAGAATTCGATGGCGGCTTTTAGGCTGGCGGTGGAAAGAGGCTACGGCATCGAAACGGATGTCCAGATGTCTGCGGACGGCCAGCTGGTCATTATGCATGATTATGATTTAAAACGTGCAGCGGGCTGCGACCGGAAGGTGACGGACTGTTCTTATCGGGAAATGAAAGGATTTACACTTTTTGCGTCGCAGGAGCATATCCCGCTTTTCTGGAATTTCCTGAAGGAAGTGGGCGGAAGGGTTCCGATTATCGTAGAAATCAAGCTGGAGGGGAAAAAGGGCTGCGACGATCTCTGCCGTGAGGTGGCTTATTGCCTTGACCAGTATGAAGGCCTGGCCTGTATTGAGTCCTTTAATCCTCTGTGCCTGCGCTGGTTTAAGAAAAACCATCCGCAGATGCTCCGGGGGCAGCTTTCCGGGAATTACCGGCGGGCGCACTGGGGAGGCGGATTCTTTAATTTTACGCTGACCGCCTGTATGTTCAATTTTCTTACGCGACCGGATTTTATTGCCTATCGCCTGGAGGATGCGCACACCTGGCCGTTCCGCTTCCTGAGGAACTTCTGCAGGGCCTGTACGGTGGCCTGGACGGTCCGGAGTGAGGATGACCTGGAAGAAGCCGGGAAGAATTATGATGTTTTCATTTTCGAAAATTTTGAACCTTCGAAAGATGCGGCGGGGAAGACGGTGAAGCCCGTATCCGCGGAAAAGAAAGGAGATCCTATGCTGGGAGTGGTTCGCAGGCATATGATTTTAAGCGGTATGG
>DCDB01000296.1 GCA_002316215.1 Lachnospiraceae bacterium UBA1066
GGATCCATATCAGTATCATTAAGATAATCACGGTACATATTCATCACGTCTTCTACAGATACCTTTTCATCCGGCTTAAAGGAAAAGATTATCGGGTCTCCCGGTTTTGCATTTAATGAAGGGGCAAAATTGTTTATTATGGACCACTCACGCACGGAGATTTCATCCCTTCAGTTGCCATAGACTTCAAACCATATAAAAGGTGTGCCTTCAGTCCAAAGACCCAGCTCTTTGGCCAAAGTAAATGTGTTTGAAGAATTCATAAAGTCTTCTCCGTCTTCTACTACTGATTCTATTAGTCCTATTCGGCTTGAGTTAGCAGATAAAGCAATTACCCCGTCTGGTACTCTTTTAGCGGCCCATACTGCTCCGGGTTTACCACTCTCAGGTGTCCACTGACTGCCTGCACCAAATATCTCCATTGCCCAAACTTCATTCTTATCTGAAATTGTCAGATGCTCTCCACTTTATGCATATCCATATTTTTCAGCAAGGCTTCCTATAATCTTGACTGCTTCACGGGCAGTTTTTGCACGTTGCAGTCCCAGTACCATTAAACTGCTTTCAGGATAGTTTGAATATGCATACATCCACCCATTTGGATTTCTTAAAGCCCTATTGCCGCTTATTGTTGTTTCACCAATGCAAACACCATATTCGTTAAGTCCTCCGCAATTCTGTTCATCATAGTAAACCAAGTTAACTATACAACGATATGTTTCTGCAACCTGTGGTATTTCGCCCAGTTTTACTTCCTTATCAAAGGCATCAAGATACTGTGAATAGTTGTTTGGATATGGTTTGAAGTAAATAGGTATTGTTGCATCCTTCTTATGGGTTGCTCCGGGGATTACAACAGTTTTAGCATAAATTGCCCCATCGCATGAGTATGACCCGATGACCGATCCATCTACACTAGCTTCCTTTCCTACCAATATATTGGTACAACCGCCTGTCCAGGAACCGCCCTCATTTTCTAACGCAAAAGGAGTAATCAAAGAGCTGCAAATAAGTAAGAAAATAAGTAGAAAAGCAAAAATTCTGTACTTTTTCATTTTATACACCCTCCTTCTAATCTTTATTTTTTCATTTTTAACCGGTAATTTTTTACAAGCTATAATAAGATAATAGCAAATATAAAGGTCGAATTTTGCTATTTATTCCCGCTGACTTATCCTCTTCCCCAGATTTATTCCCGCCTGTACTTACAGAATATCCAAAAAAATTACCGTCACCACCAATAATAAAGCTGTTAATTATTCTACAGTTATAGATTCATAGTTTCCTCCAAAGATGGTTTATTTATTTTCAGATATGAACTTGGCCAAGATTCACTATCGAAAAAACTTACAAAAGACAATTTGCTTATAAAAAAAATCTTTCGCTCCTATAAACATACTTTTTTCAAATATGCTTATAGGGACGAAAGATTATTCCGCGGTACCACACTAATTATGATATATAAAATATCATCGCTCTTCGGAGTCTAACAACTCCTAACCCTGTAACGGGGGTGCACGTGTTTGCCTACTCGGCTTCCCTTTTAGCAAACCTGCTCAACAGTGTATATTATATTTCTCTGTTGTCGGCTCTCACCACTGCCAACTCTCTGTAAACGTCTGAAATACTTTTCTCTGCTTCATCGCTTTAATTATTTAGAGTTATGATAACATAAAAAATTTTTTTGTCAACAAAATTTTTAAAAAAATTTCGCATCCGAAACCGTGGGAGGATATTCTTATTAAGTCTATTCAAAAATTATAAACGAGGGCTGCAAGCCCTCGTCAATAACATTCGTTTTCGGCGCCTCTTGGAGGCTCCTGAAAACACTGACCTGATTATTTTTCAGTATACTTTTCCAAAGACATAACCAGGATCGGAATGAGTACAATATGTAAAATGATACCGGGAATTGCATTCAGGAAGGCACCCGACATAAAAGCCGCCCAGCCGAACTCGGATTTTCCAAGACCATAAAGGACAACTCTTGCAGCACCCCAGATGATTCGACCTGCAAGCATGGCACCTATCAATGATACATAAATATAAGACTTTTTCTTTGGAAGACATTTGTAAAGGAGCCCTGCCATAAGTCCGTAGGTTGCTAGTTCAAAGCACATGGCGATTCCGGTCGGCATAATCGGCGGCATTCCAAACAGTATGAATCTCAACAAGGGGGCAATAAAACCTACTGTTAGAGCATACCAGGGACCGCAAAAGAATCCACACAAAAGCACCGGGATATGCATGGGACTAAGGGCGCTTCCTATCTGCGGAATCTGTCCGGTCAGAAAGGGAAGCACAAGTGCGAGAGCTAAAAACATAGCTGCAAGAATCATTCTGTAAAGTTTACTTTTCGATGACATCATTTTTTACCTCTTTCTTTATTTGATATCATCGTCTTGAACGATTGTGACATCTTCATGATGTCCTTATTAATGTGAATATATTTTTATCGAAAATTATCTTGGATAATTTTCTGTTAAATAATTATATTTGCTTTCTTTCGGATATTAAAAGCCGTAAAATATTGTTCCTCTAAAGGGATCCATGTTGAGAAAAACTTTTTTGCCATCTCGTAAGAATTGCGTTTTAATATTCTTTCTTTCTGTTCCTCTTGGCTTATATCTATAAAAACAGTCAAATCATAGCAATCAAAAAGCTTGGGATGGAGAGAATACACACCTTCTATAATATTCAGCGGCCTTTGCGGGACAGTTATAGGTGCTTCTAAAGCTTGGACCGTGCAATTGTATCTTTGATAAGTTACCTTCCTGCCCTCTGACAGTGGAAACAGGATTTCATCAGCAAAACGTTCGTGGTCAATATTTTCCCCCGGCAGTGACAGCCGTTCTTCTGTTCGTTGTGCCGGGCGAAGGAAAAAATCATCCATGTGGAATATATTGCAATCATAAATTTTCGATAACCAGGCAGCTATCGTCGTCTTTCCTGATGCACATCTGCCATCCAAGGCAATAATAATATTTCTCATATCAGAGGACAATAGTTTATCAACTTCCGAAAGCAGGGGAATGATTCGCAGAAAATCTTTTTTGATTACCCGATATGCCGGGTGGTAAGTTTCACGGTATTTTTCCGAATGATGTACCGGGGGAAAACCCTTGTTCCGCCATTCCTTGACCTTCTCGTATATCTCCTTTTCAGAAAAAGGAATTTTTCCCTCATTTGCATATGAAATCAGATTATCGACTTCCCTTTCAAGCCGTGACATACCATCAATTTGTTTCTCCGAAGAAAGCAAAAATAACCTGCACAATGTTTCCGGGGAAAGTCCTTTTTTCAATATTTTCAGATGAACACGGCAAAAATCTCCGTCTAAAAGCTCAATTTCAGGCAATTCGTCATAATCAGCAAATTCCATCTCCCGCCTCATTCGCTCAAGAGCTGAGAAGTAATCGGTCGAAAGGTGCTCGCAGCCAAAGCAGGATTGATACAGATATTTGAAAACATCCTGTATTTCTATCCCCTTTCCCGAACAACAAGTAACTATATTATTTTCCACCTTTTTCAACCTCTTTAAGATATTTTTTGAGTTCTGCTATCGTTTCAACAATCATTTCATTCATGGTAAGCCTTCTAACCCCCACAACCTGATTGTTGCAATAGCTGACAGGAAGCAGCAGTTTCATTGCGCTGCTTTGTCCAATTGCAACAGCCATTGGAGGAGTAATTTCTCCAAACAGGGAATCTGCAGATACAATTCCTATTGGTCCAATGATAATATCTGCATCTCGACATGCTACAATAACCGGGTTTTCTCCGGTAGCTCCCTGTTTTGCCCCGGCTTTAAGCATGGCGCTGGTTGCAATGCTGTTTGTACCTATCGCCAGTAATTCGCAGTTAATGTTTTCTTTTACAATTGCTTCCACTAAAAGTTGACCTAAGCGACCGCCTTGACCATCAATAATGATTACTTTCATATTGTCCCTCTAAAAAACAAATTATCCTTCCCCTCTGAAACCACAGAAATACTTGGGGCTGTCTATATAAACCTAAAAGACACCTTAACCCTAAAGGTAAATTTTATACGATTATCGGCACAATTGCAAGTACATTTTTCCCCGGATGTTTCTTGTGAATTATTTTTTGGACATAGCTCGATTAAAATAACTGAAATTTATGCACCCGTATTAGAAAACATAAAGAAAGATGTAGTCCGAGTCTTAAATAGTTAATACAAATAAAAAAGCCCCGGTTATTAGGCGGGGTGTCATAGGGACAAAAAGTGAACCGGGTATAAATCCCTGTGATGGGGCGGACAGTTTTGGTTGTCCGCCCCTTTTCCTGCTCATGCGGCGGGGTCTGGTTCGGCCGTTAGTGCGCTTCTGAAGGGGTTGAGGGTTTCCCCTGTCCAGATGGCCTCATCCCCATACGACTCGCTCTCCTGCGCTTTCTCCGGTTCCACAGGCGTGTCCATCAGGCCGATGTCACGGTAGTAAATGCAGATATCCTGCTCGGCGGTGCGAGAGTACTTCTGCGACTTCTCACCCACCACAATCTTTTCAATGAACAGCCGCAGGATTTCCGGCGTGAGCTCAGTAATATCGCTGTACCTTTTGGCCTTGTCAATAAACTGCGCCACATTGGTCAGCGAGTTCCGGAGCCGTTCCAACCTATCCTCCAGCTTTGGGAGCTTTTCCCGCAACTGCGCCTGCTCAGTGGTGTACTCGGAGGAGAGCAATCGGAAGTGTTCATTTGGGATGCGCCCCAGCACATTGTCCTCATAGAGTCGTTTAAAAAGTACCGTTAACTCGCCGTCCCGCCGCTTGGCGGCATCCATTTCCCGCTGAATGTGGGTAATTTCCTGCCGGGTTTCGGCGGTGTTCTTGCGGGTGATATGCTCCGCGAACAACTTTTCCTTCTGCCGGGCATAGTGGGTCACCCGCTTGAGGTCATCCAGAATGATCGCTTTAAGCTGGGTTTCCCGGATGTAGTGGGAGCTGCATTCCTCTTTGCCGCGTTTCTTGTAGGTGGAGCACATGAAGTTGTTTTGTGTTTCCTTCATGGTATGCGCCCGGTGAAGCACCAGCGTGCCGCCGCAGTCAGCGCAGAACACTAATCCAGAGAAAAGATTCGGCGTATCCATCTGCTTGGGAGGACGTTTTTTGTGCCTGCGGATATCCTGCACGATGTCCCATAGCTCCTGTGAAATGAGCGGTTCGTGGGTATTTTCAAACTTCAGCCATTCGGATTCCGGGCGCTCAATCTGCTTCTTGTTCTTGTAGGACGCGGTGGTGTAGCGCAGATTGACGGTGTGCCCCAGGTAGGAAATGTCGCACAGTATATTGGCAATACTCGTGTCACTCCAGTTATATGGCCTTGTGGTATCGAGATTTACCAGCGCCACTCCGGTCTGCCGGTAGTAATCATTCGTCGGTGTCAGCACCTGCTCCGCTTTCAGTTGCTTGGCGATCTGACTTGGGCCTCTGCCCTCGGAGCAGAGCCGGAAAATATGCCGCACAACCTGCGCTGCCTGCTCGTCGGGGACAATCTGTTTGGGGTTGTCCTCGCTCTTTTTGTAGCCGTAAGGCGGCCTTGTGCCGATCCGCTCCCCACGCTCCGCCTGTGCCTTTTTGACAGCGCGGATTTTCCGGCTGGTGTCCTTGGCATAAAAATCGTTGAACAGATTGACAAAGGGCGTAAAGTCGTTGTCGCCGTAGAGGCTGTCCACGTTGTTGTTAATCGCGATGAATCGGACACCGTAGCTGGGAAAGATCATTTCCGTGTACTGTCCCACCAGCAGATAATCCCTGCCGAGCCGTGACATATCCTTGACAATGAGGGTGGCAACCTGATCGCTTTCTACCAGCGTCATCACCTCTTTCCATGCTGGGCGATTGAAGTTCGTGCCCGAGTAACCGTCGTCATACAGGAATTTCAGGTTGGTAAAGCCGTTGTCCTCCGCGTACTTCTCCAGCATCAAACGCTGGTTCTGGATGCTGTTGGACTCGCCCTCGCGCTCGTCCTCCTGACTAAGCCTGCCATACAAAAGTGTATATTTCTCTTGGTTTGCCATTTAAAAATCCTCCTTTTTCCTGCGGCAAACCGAATACGGTACCACACATCATACCGTATCGGCTGCCGCAAGTCTATTGATTTCAGGCGGTTCGGGTATCTTTTTTAAGCTCGGTGTCGATCAGAGTGAGAAGCTTGTCCGTGGGTGTGTGCCCTATCGCGGGGAACACTGAACGGATGCGGAAGCTCCTGCCGTCAATGTCCATCATGCGGTCGACATGGGTTTGCTCTGTGCCGAACACAACCAACGCGTCCTCAAAACAAGGGGCGCACTTCCCATCCACGACTTCGTCCCATACCACCTCGGTGGTTTCGTAAGCGCCGAGAATGCCGGTTTCCAGATAGTGCCGCGCAATCATTTTTTCTCTGTCCATAGGGTTCCTTTCTCCCCGTTGGGGGTTACATTGTCAGATCCATTTCCTGTTCCTGCTCGCTCTGGAGCTTGTGCCCTTGGGCAAGCTTCTTGCGGGTTTCCCGCTGCTTTAGCTTGCTGTCCGTCCATGAGTGCGGCGTAAGCGGAGGCAGCGCATCGCCCACACTCTCCAAGTTTTTGCCGAGAGAAATCAAATCTCCAGCCAAGTGTCCTGCCTGCTCCAACTGTCCCATCCAGCCCTCGGGCGGCTCCGGCGTAAGCGGTGTAAATCCATGCTCAGCACGATAAGCAAATAGCTTCTCCATGTTTTCCTTGAGATAGGTTTCGTCATGGAGCTTGTTGTCCCGGCACTTTATCCCGTTAGAACAGGTGTAGGTGATGTATTTCCGGGTGTCGCTCCACTGCACCTTATAGCCCTCGTACTCCATGTTCTGAATAAAGCTCTCCCGGTCGGGGCTGTACAGAAGCGCATCTTCAATGGCTTTGATAAGCGTGAACTTCCAGCTCTCGCCGCGCTCGGCGGCGCGGTATTCTCCCGCCAGCGCCCGTTTTTTCTTTTGCCCCTTATAGTAGCTTTCCAGCACAGACTGTCCGTGCGCCATGCAGATTTCATCGTTGACCTGACGGTGTTGCACCAAATCATCGTGGTTCTGGTGCAGCTTTTTTCCGGTTTTGAAGCTTACTGAGTTGACCAGCAGGTGGTTGTGGAAATTGTCGGTATCGGTGTGGGTGGCAATCAAAACCTCATAGTCGGGAAACTGCCGGGCGGCAAACTCCAGCCCAATCTGATGAACCGCCTGCGGTGTCAGGTTCGCATCCTCGGGAAAAGATTGAACGAACTGGAAAAATTGCTGCTTGTCTGTCTTTCGGTATTGCTGCTTGGTGGTCACCATCTCGAGGTAAGCAGTATAGGCGCTACAGTTAAAACCGGATACCAGACTCTGACCTTCGTAGGTGGTTTTCTTTTTATTGATGGCATAGAGCATGGTTCCCAGTAGCGCTCCCTTTGTCTGCTTCTGATTTTTGATTGGGGTGAAGGTGGCCATCATAACACCTCCGTCAGCTTGCGGAGCTGACTGTGAATGTTCGCAAGAGTTTCTTCGAACTCGTCCAAATTAACGGCCTGAACCTTTCCCATATTGCACAGGATGGTTAACTGGTTTAGATTTCTGCCCAGGGCTTTCAGCTCGCGTACCATCTCCGGCAGACTGTCGATGACAATGATCTTTCGGTTCAGCGCCGTGTCGATCATGAATTCCGAAGTCCTCCGGCCCGCCCGTTTTGCCTTGCCGATAATCGCCGTCTTTTCCTGCGGCGTCATTCGGATGTTAAACCGCTCACTTTTCATGCGTCATCCGCTCCTTTCGTCCTCACGGGGTGTGGGGCAGCGCCCCGCATTTTGTGTTCGGCGTACAGCCGAACGCTATGCTTGCCCCTCC
>DCDB01000246.1 GCA_002316215.1 Lachnospiraceae bacterium UBA1066
AAACGGATTCATGCTAGAATAACTTCAGTACCTGTTTCGGAAAATGAAAGGCAGCGGCTGCCATCCGGCTGCGGGGAGGAAAAATGCCTGTTACAGATATAGGAATTGATCTTGGTTCGTCCAATATCCTTGTGTATTCCAGGGGCAAGGGAATTGTGATCAGGGAGCCTTCTGTTGCGGCTTACGATAAGGATAATGATAAAATCGTTGCTTTCGGCGAGGAAGCCAGGCAGATGATCGAGCATACCCAGGGGAATATTGTTGCAATCCGGCCCCTTAAATCCGGCGTTATCTCAGATTATTCGGTGACGGAACAGCTTCTTCGGCATTTTATCCAGAAAACGATGGGGAGGCGCGCTTACCGCAAACCTTATATCAGTATCTGTGTCCCGAGCGGCGTGACGGAAGTGGAACGCAGAGCGGTGGAAGAAGCAGCTTATCAGGCCGGAGCCCGCGAGGTGACAATTGTCGATGAAAGTGTTGCCGCGGCAATCGGAGCAGGCATCGATATCACCAAACCTGTCGGAAATATGATCGTGGATATCGGAGGCGGAACTACGGATATTGCCGTGATTTCTCTTGGCGCACCAGTTGTCCTTACAACGATCCGCGTGGGCGGCGACAATTTTGACGAGGCTATTACACGCTATCTGCGGCGCAGCCACAGCCTTTTTATAGGAGAAATGCAGGCGGAAAATATCAAGATAAAAATCGGAACTGCCTGTAAGCGGCCGAATCCGGAATCCATGCAGGTTACCGGACGAAATGTCATCACAGGCCTGCCGAAGACTATTTCCATCAATGCGGAAGAAGTCCGCCAGGCGATTTCGGATTCAACTACGGAAATTGTTGAGGCTGTCCACGGCGTCCTCGAAAAAACGCCGCCGGAGCTTGCGGCTGATATCTCTGAGCGCGGGATCGTCCTTACGGGCGGAGGGGCCTTACTCGACGGATTTGAAACAATGATCGAGGAAAGAACCGGAATCAATGTCATGACGGCAGAAAATCCCGGAAATGCCGTTGTCATAGGAACGGGTCTTTATACGGAAAAGATGGATGAGCTCAGCCGGATGGAAGTGTGAGATGCGCCCTGGTATTGCTTTAACATGATGCCATAAATATCTTATTACAGCATGGACATAAGCACCCGGAACGGCCGAAATGTGCCGCATACGTAATTTGAGGGAAGAATGCAGGAAACAGTTGAAGGAATCATCAATCATATCATTTTCCGAAATGAAGAGAACGGGTATACTGTTCTTGAATTGGTTTGGGAAGGAAAAGAGCTGACCTGCGTCGGCTTTTTTCAATCCGTAAACGAAGGAGAAATGATTGAGGCTTACGGTCGTTATACGGAACATATTTCCTACGGCCAGCAGTTTAAGATTGACCGTTATGAGATCAAAGCCCCGGAAACTGCTGCGGCCATGGAACGCTACCTTTCTTCCGGGGCTGTAAAGGGCGTCGGAAAAGCTCTGGCGGCAAGAATCGTGAAAAATTTCGGAGATGATACCTTCCGCATCATAGAGGAGGAGCCTGAACGCCTGTCGGAGATTAAAGGCATCAGCGACCGTATGGCAAGAGAAATTTCAAAGCAGGCCGAAGAACAGAGAAATATGCGGAAAGCCATGCTCTTTTTACAGCAGTATGGAATATCTGTTTCTCTGGGCGTAAGGATTTACCGCCAGTACCAGGAAGAGATGTATTCCATTCTGCAGGAAAATCCCTATCGCCTTGCAGAGGATATTGACGGTATTGGGTTTAAAACTGCAGATGCGATTGCCGCCAGAATCGGAATTTCACAGAATTCGGACTACCGTATCCGCTGCGGCATCCTTTTCGTACTTTCCTCCGCAGCTGCCGAGGGGAGCGTTTATCTTCCGGGCAGCGAACTTACGGCCAGAGCCGCCGCGCTTCTCGGCGTTCCGAAGGAGGATATTGCGACACAGGTTTCAAACCTTTCCATAGAACGGAAGATTGTACAGAAGGAGCATTTCAGGAAAATGACCGGCCGGGAAGAAGAGTCTTCAGGGCCGGAAAAGGAAAGAATCGTGTATTCCGGCTATCAGTATTATCTGGAACTCAATACGGCAAGGATGCTTCTTAGCCTGAATGTCGTCTGTGAGGATAACGACGAGGAAATCGACCGGAAAATCGAACGTCTGGAGAAGAACAGCAGGGTTGTTTTGGAACCGGAGCAGAAGAAGGCCGTTCATTGCGCCGCTAAAAACGGCATCCTGGTGATGACCGGCGGTCCCGGGACCGGGAAAACCACGACGATTAATGAGATCCTGCGCTATTTTGAGGCTGAGGGACTGGAATTAAGACTTGCGGCTCCGACGGGGCGGGCAGCGAAGCGCATGACAGAGACGACAGGCTATGAGGCCTCCACGATACACCGGCTTCTTGAGATCAGCGCGCCTTCAGACGATTCCGGGACAGAGGCGCATTTTGAAAGAAATGAACAGAATCCGCTGGAAGCCGATGTCGTGATCATCGATGAGATGTCAATGGTAGATATCGCCCTTATGCATGCCCTCCTTTCGGCTGTTGCCGTCGGTACGCGGCTGGTTCTGGTCGGGGACGTTGACCAGCTGCCGTCTGTCGGTCCCGGAGCCGTTCTTAAAGATATCATCCGTTCTGATGTTTTCCCATGTATCCGGCTCACACGGATCTTCCGGCAGGCTGCGACTTCCGATATTGTCGTGAATTCCCATAAGATCAATCACGGAGAGCAGATCAGCCTGACCAATCAAAGCCGGGACTTTTTCTTTCTCCGCCGCACGGATCCAAATTTGATTATCAGCAATGTGATTGAGCTGGTCCGTGACAAGCTTCCGCCATATGTTGACGCAAAACCCTTTGATATCCAGGTCCTGACGCCGATGCGGAAAGGACTGCTTGGCGTGGAAAGGCTGAACCGCATCCTTCAGGATTACCTGAATCCGCCCTCGCCGGAAAAAGGAGAAAAGCTGTTCGGTGACGGAAAGTTCCGTGTCGGGGACAAGGTGATGCAGATACGGAATAACTATCAGCTGGAATGGGAGATGCGCGGGAAGTACGGGATCACTGTCGAGCGCGGACAGGGTGTCTTTAACGGGGATATGGGCATTATTCGTGAAATGAACGATTTTGCGTCGTACCTTTCGATAGAATTTGATGAGGGACGTTTTGTGGACTATCCTTATTCCAATCTTGAGGAGCTGGAACTTTCCTATGCCGTTACGATCCATAAATCCCAGGGCAGTGAGTATCCCGCTGTTGTTCTTCCGCTTCTTACCGGACCGCGTATGCTTTTTACGCGGAACCTTCTTTACACGGCCGTTACAAGAGCCAGGAAATGCGTTACAATCTTAGGAAGCGAAGAGGCGCTGCGCAGCATGATTGAAAATGAAACTGAGCAGAGCCGCTATACCTCCCTTGATGAAAGGATACTTGAATTATGCAGTTTGGGAAAGTGACTTCTTTTGCACTTGATCTTCTTTATCCGAGACGGTGCCCGATCTGCCATGAACCTGCGCCTGCCGGAAAAAAAATATGTCCTGCCTGCAGAAAAAAACTGCCTTATATTGAAACGAAACGATGCAGAAAGTGCGGCAAGCCTGTGGAAGACCGGGAAATTATGTGTGAGGACTGCAAGAAGACGGAACACGTATATACCGCAGGCATCGGGGTTTTTCGATATGACGAAACAATGCGCGGAACCATCTCCTATTATAAATTTAAAGGAAGACGCGAATACGGGGAAGTCTTAGGCGAACTCACTTATGAGGGCAGCAGGAATCTGATCGAGCTCTGGGATCCTCAGCTGATTATCCCGATACCTCTGCACAGCGGAAAACAAAGAACGCGCGGCTATAACCAGGCTGCGGAGCTGGCCCGTCCGGTTTCCAGACGCTCCGGCATACGTCTGGATGAACATGCGCTGATACGCACGGAAAAGACACTTGCTATGAAAAATCTCGGTGCGGCAGAAAGGGCGGCAAACCTTTCCGGAGCATTTATTCCCGGGAAGGGATTCAGGCCTGTGCGGAGCGTTCTCTTAATCGATGATATCTATACGACGGGGACGACCGTCGATTCCGCGGCAGCCGCACTTAAAGAATGCGGTGTATCGGATGTCTTTTTTGTTTCACTCTGCATCGGAGGAGGTTTTTTATCCCGTTACTGAATGCGCAACTTCTTAGACCGACGGTTTGCATTGAGGACTGAAGCATGATACAATAACATTTAAGTTCCTGCTCTTTTTCTTAATGGCCGGATGCAGGCGTCAAAGGCCCGAAGAGTTAATTCTGCAGGAAAAAACTTAAAACTTATTTAAGAAGGAAAAGATATCTTATGTTGGCAGATGAAGACCGGGTGAGAGCGATGATCGGGCTCACGCGTTATGAGAATGGCAGCGGTAAGGAAGCCTTAAGGCTGCGGAAATATTACCGCACGGATTATCTTGCGCTTGAGCTTATAAAAACTTTTTTTCTTGCTACAATAGCTTATTTTCTTATTCTGACGCTGCTGATCGCGGGAAATGCCGAGTATCTTCTGGATCACGTTAACAGCATGGACATCCGTCTGGCCGGTTCCTACATCCTGATCGGCTATATTGTATTCATGGGCATTTATCTTGCCATAACTTACATCCGCGCCATTGTGCGCTACGGAAGGGCGAAAAAAAGTGTCAGGGAGTATGAAAACAAGCTGCACAGCCTGAAAGAAGCGAGCAGGGAAAAAGATCCGACGGAATCACTTATGGAATTATTTGATATGGGGAAATCAAAATGACGACACTTCTGGAACTTAAAGAAAAAATGAAGACTGCCTACGGAAGCTACTCGGCTTATGTGGACATTGTTTTAAAATTCCTGCTTTCATGTGTCTGCTTTTTCTGGATACGCATGGCCATGGGGTACAGCAGTATCTTTTCGAATATTTTTATACTGCTGATACTGGCGCTTTTATGTTCCGTACTTCCGCTTAAGGTTATTCCAATCTGTTCCGGTATCCTGATAACGGGACAGGCTTTTGGTCTGGGGATAGATGCAGGCATTATTATGCTTGTCATTTACCTGGTGCTCATTATTATGTTTATCCGTTTTATACCGGATGATTCGCTTGCCCTGATATTTACGCCTATGACGATGTCTTTTGGCTTTTTTCCCCTGGTGCCGATCTGTTTTGGCCTCCGCAGGAAACCGGTTTCAATCCTTTCGGTGATTTCGGGCTGTATTGTTTATTACCAGATAAGCATGCTGGCCTCTAATGCCGATCAATTAAAGAAATTAGAGCTTTCGGAGTATGCAACCCGCCTTCAGCTGATCCTGGGGGGGTTTGCGGCTAATAAGGAAATGATTGTGAATATTCTGGCTTTTTCCGCTGTTCTCATCATTGTGTATGCAGTCCGCAGGATGTCCTTTGACCATTCCTTCAATGTGGCAATTATTATCGGAGGGGTGGTATATATCGCTTTCGCTGTCCTTGGAAATGTCGTTGTGGGAACCACGATGAATCTTCTGGTTGCAGCGGCCGGTTCTGCGGCTGCCTGTATTATCGCTGCCATTCTCCAATTCTTCCTTCTGTCCGTTGATTATACCGGAAGTGAGAAAATGGAATTTGAAGATGATGATTACTATTATTATGTAAAAGCCATACCGAAGGCTTCCGCTTTCAGGATGAAGCAGCGGCAGAGCAGTAAGACGGATTCGGAACCTGAAGATGGCGAGCACGGTTATCTGCCTCTGGTTGAAAAACCTGATGTTGAGAGTGTTGATTTTGAGAAAAAACTTGAGGACTCTCTGAAGAATCTTTAAGGAATGTTACTGTGCCTTAAAAGGGCATAAGGAGAAATGACAGGCATATAAAGGAGGAGGAAAAGAAGTGTCCACAGTCTGGGAGCAGATTAAACATTATCTGTCCGGCCTGTATCTGCCGAAGATACAGGTTATTGATGTTGTGGAAATTCTTATTATTGCATTCCTGCTCTATTTTTTTATGGCGTGGATCCAGAGAACGCGGGCTTATACGCTGCTGAAGGGAATCCTGATTGTTGCTTTGTTTATTATCGTTGCTTCGATTTTCCAGATGACGACAATACTCTGGATTACGCAGAAGCTGGCGTCGATCGCGCTGATCGCGCTTGTCGTCATTTTCCAGCCGGAACTGCGCAAAGCCCTGGAATCCCTGGGAAATAAGAATCTGCTTTCATCGATTTTCCCCTTTGATTCCAGCCAGGATAAAATTGAGCGCTTTTCTGATCAGACGATCAGCGAGATTATCCGCGCCGTTAACGAGATGAGTGAAGTCCGGACCGGGGCGCTGATTGTCATTGAACAGAAAATCCTTCTTACAGAATATATTAATACGGGCATCGAACTGGATTCTGTGGTTTCGACTCAGCTTCTTGTCAATATTTTCGAGCATAATACTCCGCTGCACGACGGGGCCATCATACTGCGCGGAGACAGAATACTGGCAGCAACCTGTTATCTTCCTCTTTCGGAAAATGCAACCATCAGCAAGAAATTCGGTACGCGCCACAGGGCGGGACTTGGAATCAGCGAAGTCAGCGATGCCTTTACCGTCATTGTTTCGGAAGAAACCGGCCGTGTATCCTATGCTTATATGGGAAACCTGACGACAGGCGTTACATCCAGCGACTTAAGGGAGCAGCTGCATCGTTTCCAAAAGAATGACAAGGAAAAAACAGAAAAAAAATTCAGAATATGGAAAGGGCGGGAGCATTATGAGGAGTAGGCTTTTGAGCCATCCGGGCCTGAAAATCGCATCTCTGGTGCTGGCCTTTCTGCTTTGGCTTGTCATCATAAATGTCAATGACCCGCAGGTAACGAGGACACTTAGCGATGTGCCTGTAAATATAACGAATGCTTCTTATGTTGAAAGTATGGGACTGTCTTATAAGATTGCCACGGGCTTTGATAAGGTATCTGTTACGCTCAGGGGCAACAGATCCGTGATCGAGCCGCTTTCAGAAAAAGATATCACCGCTACGGCAGATCTTACTCAGATTGTTAATATCTCATCGGATCCGGTTATGGTGCCGGTGACGGTAACAGCGCCTGGCGGCACCTCTGCGGAAATCACGGCGACACCGGGAAGCATACAGATAACGCTGGAAGAAATGGTCAGCAAGAATTTTGTCATGACCGCGTCCAGAAAAGATACAAAACCGGCAAACGGCTATCAGGTGGGCGATATGTCGGTCAATCCGGAGAAAATTACCATACGCGGGCCGGGTTCTGTGATCGATAAAATCGATCATGTGGAAGCACAGGTAGATCTTTCGGGTCTGGCTGCCGATGCGGATTTAAAGCCGCAGATAAAGGTTATCGACAAAAACGGAGAAGAGCTTTCGGCTACAGAGATGTCTTATCTGACGCTCAGCCTGAGTTCCGCCGATGTGACAGTGCATGTGACTCTCTACAGTGTCGTAACAAATATCGCACTTGATGTCACCCCGTACGGTTCACCCGGCAAGGGCTATCAGGTCGGAACGGTTACGGCAACGCCGTCGACCCTTTCCCTTGTCGGAAGCAAGGAGGCTCTTGCCGGGCTTCAGGATCAGGGAAATATGATTATTGTCAGTGCAGAGTCGGAAGCCGTAAATGTGAGCGGCGCAACCTCCGATCTGGATGTCAAAGTGGATATTGAGCAGTTCCTGCCGCAGGGGATTTCTCTGGCGGACGGGGTGAGTTCGACGGTTGTGGTCAGCGTGCAGATTCTGCCTTACAACAGCAAATCATTTTCGGTAGAAACAAAGAATATTACCGTGAACGGGCTTCCGCAAGGCTACCATTGCGTTTTTCTTCTTGATAAAATTGAAGTCAAGGTTTCGAGCACGGATGAAAATTTAAATACATTTGACGCAAGCCGCATCCAGGCTTCCGTCGACCTTACGGGGCTTGCCGTGGGAACACAGAACGTTCCGGTGACAGTGGCTCTCCCGGACGGATATGTGCTGGCGGGAAATGTGACCGCTGATGTGACGATTTCTCAGCAGACAACGACTGCTCAGCCTCAGAGCAGCAGCCCGGCTGCCTGAGCTGCTGCAGTATCGTAATGTAAGTGTCAGGAGTCCGGAAGCGCCCTGTTTCAAGGGAAAATATCCGGCTTAAGTATTTCAAAATACAGGAGGAAGCTATGGTCAGCAGAACAGTAGTAATCCGGAATTTGACGGGACTTCATCTTAAACCTGCAGCATATTTCTGCAAACAGGCGATGAATTACCAGTGTCTTGTTACATTTACCTTCAATAATGTTACGGCAAATGCAAAGAGCGTCCTTTCCGCGCTCGGAGCCTGCGTGAAGTGCGGAGATGAGATAGAGATCGTTTGTGACGGCACCGATGAAAAAGAGGCTTTGGACGCAGTATGCAAAGCTGTGGAGGACGGTCTCGGAGAGAAGAATGAGTAAGACTTTTTTCCACAGGTTAAAGATGAAGAAAATATGCGCTTTTTCTACGGCTGTTGTCCTGTTGGTATCGCTTACTGCAGTTTCTGTTTTTGCAGAGACGTCTTCAGGAACCGCGGCTTCCGGAGCTTCGTCAGCTTCCGTTGCCTTATCAGCATCGGAGACTTCTGCTGCCTCCGGGGCTTCCGCGGTTTCGGGAGCTGCCGCAGCATCGGAAACTACGACATCTTCTGCAGTGTCTGCAGCGGATCCCTCGGTCGTTTCAACGAACGGAATACCGGGATGGCCCGGAGCAGCGGATATTATCTCAACGGCGGGCTGTCTTATGGATGCCGATACAGGGACGATTCTTTACAATAAGTCCATGGATGCCCAGATGTATCCGGCTTCTGTAACGAAGATTATGACCTGCCTTCTGGCTCTTGAAAAAGGGAACTTAAGTGATCAGGTCACCATGACGTCCACCGGGACTGCCTATGTTGCAAGCGGAAGCTCGAATCTATCGACGAAGGTCGGCGAAGTGTTTACGCTGGAACAGCTTCTTTACGGTACGATGCTGAAGTCAGCTAATGATATGGCAACCCAGGTCGGGGAGTATATCGGAGGCGGCTCGCTGGATAATTTTATCCAGATGATGAATGACCGCGCAGCTTCTTTAGGCTGCACGAATACACATTTTTCAAATGCCTGCGGTATGCCTGATAATACGCATTATACATCCGCGCATGACCTCGCCCTGATTGCCCAGGCGGCTTTGAAAATCGATGAATTCCGCACGATTGTGGGGACAGGACAGTACACGATTCCGGCTACGAATATGTCGGCCGCCCGTACCATCACGAGCCACAATCCCCTGCTTGTTTCGCCGGATTATATTTATCCCGGCATTATCGGCGGAAAGACGGGAAATACAAATGCTGCAGAATCTACTCTTGCGGAATTTGCGGAGAGAAACGGCATGACGCTGATCGCCATCACTCTCCATGCAGCCGACGGAAGTTATGTGGCAAAGGACTGCACGGATCTTCTGAACTACGGCTTTAACAGCTTTAAGGATGTTACGGTCGGAAAAGCGGATTACACGTATTCCGGCGGCGTTGTCACAATCCCGGCTTCGGCAGATATCTCCGCATGCACGGTTTCGGAGCAGGCGGCGCCGGATACGGATCAGGGGGCGATGGTAAATGAAGTTTATACCTTCGGAGGCCAGACCGTCGGAAACCTTTTGATGACGAAAGCGAACGCGGAAAAGTATAAAAAGGAACTGGAGAAAGAGAAAACGGCCTCGAAGGCTGCCGAATCCCAGAAAACGGATTCGGCAAAGGCTGCTGATTCAGAAGCTTCGTCTAAAGCGGACAGTACCTCCTCTGTTTCGGCGCAGACGGCTTCAGGAACCGTACAGGATTCCCAGTCGGCTGCATCTTCCGCACGGGAAGGATCCGGGCAGCATCTTTCGGGCAGTGCATTCTATGTTATTGCGATTTTTGTATGTCTTATACTGATCGGGATATTTCTGATCATCGGAACGCTGGTGAAGCGGAATAAAGGCAAAGAGGATGAAAAATGAAGACAGTCATACTGGCAGGCGGTCTCGGAACACGGATCAGTGAAGAGAGTCATTTAAAACCGAAGCCGATGATAGAAATCGGCGGAAAACCTATTCTGTGGCATATTATGAAGCTGTATTCATTTTACGGCTTTGATGACTTTATCATCTGCTGCGGCTATCGCCAGGACGTAATTAAAGAATATTTTTCAAATTATTATCTTCATAATAATGATGTTTCGTTTGATTTCAGAAACGGAAAGAATGAAATGACTGTCCACTCAGGAAAGATGGATCCGTGGAAGGTTACCTTAATTGATACGGGACTTTATACAATGACAGGAGGCCGAATCAAGAGGATAGCGCCTTTTCTTGACGAAGGGCCTTTTTTCGTCACTTACGGAGACGGCGTATCGGATGTGAATCTTAAAAAACTGCTTGATTTTCATAAAGAAAAAGGCGGGCTTGTTACCATCACCTGTGCGCAGCCGACCGGACGCTTTGGAAATCTGGATATCGGACCCGACGGAAAGGTGACGAATTTCAGGGAAAAAAAGCCTGAAGATACCGCTTGGGTCAATGCCGGTTTTATGGTGATGGAACCGGCCGTTCTGGATCTTATTTCTGATGATACGACGGTTCTTGAACGTTATCCGCTGGAAGAGGCCGCAAGACGCGGCATGCTGAATGCTTACTGCCATGACGGTTTCTGGCAGTGCATGGATACGATGCGTGAAAAAGAAAAGCTTGAAGAATACTGGAACAGCGGGAAGGCGCCGTGGAAGGTGTGGAAGGAATGACGGGACTTGAGTTTTACAGGGATAAAAGAGTATTGGTAACGGGTCATACAGGGTTTAAAGGTTCGTGGCTCTGTGCTGTTTTAAAAGCCGCCGGGGCGCATGTTTCCGGTTACTCTCTGGCACCGGATGCGGATAAGCCGCTTTTTGAGTCTGCCGGCATTGCAGAAGGCATGCATTCCTTTACAGGTGATATCCGAAGCTTCGAAGCCCTGCTTTCCTGCCTTCGTGAAACAAAACCGGAAATAATCTTCCATCTGGCAGCACAGCCGATTGTACGGGAATCCTACCTTTTCCCAAGAGAGACCTTTGAGACGAATATCATGGGAACCGTTAATCTTCTGGAGGCTGTGCGGCTGACTAAGGGAGTGCGTTCCTTTGTCAATGTGACGACAGATAAGGTTTACCGGAATACGGAAAAGAAGGAAGGTTACAAAGAGGAGGACGCTTTAAACGGCTGGGATCCTTATTCCAACAGTAAATCCTGTTCCGACCTGGTGACGCAGAGCTACCGGCGCTCCTTTTTCCTTGAAAAAGGTCCGGCCGTTTCGACGGCACGCGCCGGAAATGTCATTGGCGGCGGCGACCATGCAAAAGACAGGATCATTCCGGACTGCATCCGCGCCGCTTCAAAGAATGAGACGATCATTCTCCGCCATCCGGAATCCGTACGGCCCTTTCAGCATGTTCTGGAACCTCTTGCCGCCTATCTTCTGCTTGCGGAAGAGCAGTGGGAAGACAAAGAACTGGCCGGTGCCTATAATGTGGGACCGGGACCGGAGGACTGTATAACGACGGGAAAGCTTGCGGATCTTTTCTGCGAAGCATGGAATCGGGAAAATGAAAACCCCTTAAAAGCGGCACGCTGGGAAAGCTGTCCGGACGGGGGACCGCATGAGGCTTCTTTTCTGATGCTGGACAGTACAAAAATACATGAGGTTCTTCATTTTACGCCGAAATGGAATATCCGGGAAGCTGTTGAAAAGACGGCGGAGTTTGCCAGGGCTGAGCTTGCGGGAGAAAATCCCGGCGGGTTGATGAATATACAGATTGAAGAGTATTTTTCGTGAGGGATCGGAGGAGAGCCATGCAGAAAGGGAGAAAAGAATTCATGGAGGCCGCACGCTGGAGTGCATTTTTTGCACTGGACAGCCTGAAAAAAAGCGGCATGAAGGAAATGTACGAAAAGGATGCGGATGCGTGGCGCTTCGGAACATCGGAAGCGGAAACGGAAGAAAAAATCAGGAAAGTGCTGGAGCATGCCAGAACGACCTGCCCATTCTATAGAAACATCCGCGAAGGAGCCGTCCTGCAGGATTTTCCTGTCGTGAACAAGGAGACCATACGCAGCCATTATGATGATTTTCTTTCTCCGGACTTTGCAAAAGCAAAAGGAACGCGGCAGCAGAGTACGAGCGGATCGACAGGGACTCCGATTACGATTTACCAGGATCTTTACAAAGCAAACCATGACCAGGCGGACGGGATATTCCTCGGAGCGCTTGCAGGCTATTATATCGGGCAGAAGATGGCTTTTGTCCGCGTCTGGGTCCATAATATCGTTAAAAGCCGTCTGGAACTTCTGGCGGAGAACTTTATTATGATGGATGGATCCCACCTGGATGATGTTTCCATAGCGGATATGCTGGAAACGATACGCAGGAAGCACGTTAAATGTATCATCGGCTATTCCTCCGCTCTTACGGAGTTCTGCCGGTATCTTGAGTCCAATGAGCCGGATATGTCCGGTTTTGAAGTTTCTTCCATCATCCCGATTTCGGAATCCATGCTTCCGGAAGTGCGGAAGAAGCTTTCGGAGATGTTCGACTGTCCTGTCCGTTCCTGGTATTCCGATGAGGAATGCGGAATCATGGGCGTTCAGGAAAAAGATTCGGAAAGATATTATATTAATTCCGAGAGCTATCATTATGAGATCCTGAAGCCGGACTCGGACGAGGCGGCGGAAGAGGGCGAAGTCGGAAGGATTGTTATAACTGACCTCAATAACTACGCCATGCCTCTGATCCGCTATGATACGGGAGACCTGGCGAAAGCTGAAAAAGTAGAAAAAGACGGCAGGTATAAATTCTATCTGACCGAACTGTACGGACGCCGCGGTGATATGCTTTATGATACGCAGGGGCGCATTATGACGCCGATGGTCATTTCCCTGAACCTCTGGGATGTTAAGGGGATCCGTCAGTACCAGTTCATACAGACAGGCGAAAAGGAGTACGAACTTCACCTAAATGCGGATCCTGAAGCGGTGGATCTTTCGATGATAACCGGCAGGCTTCAGCCGTATTTCGGCACGGATGCTGTCCTTAAGGCGGAGTTTGTGGATGAGATCCCCGTCCTTTCGTCAGGGAAGAGAAAGTATACTCTGAATACCTATAGAAAATGAGAATGAGGATTGCGGGAATCGCGAAGCGATG
>DCDB01000128.1 GCA_002316215.1 Lachnospiraceae bacterium UBA1066
ACATTTTCATTTATGCTTGACATATTTTACAAAAAATACGTCACATTTTTGGTTGTATTAACTTAATTTTTTGCATTTAACCATAAAATGAACAATTTTAAGTTAATGTCCGATTGATTTTTTATATTTTTCGACCGGATTGTGAAACCGGTTTCATAGTTTTTTCGTTTATTTGATCAAATTTCATTTCAGACTCGTACACGAAAATACCATTATATGTTGTTTTTTGAGCGGCAGAGATGTAGAATTGTTTAAACTAAATAGGAGGTTGTATCTGCAAATGAAGGCACTTGAAGAGAAAATTAGGCGCGAAGGGCAGGTAAGGCCCGGCAATATCCTAAAGGTAGACAGTTTTTTGAACCATCAGATGGATATCGCCTTTATAAACGAAATCGGAAAAGAGTTCAAACGGCTTTTTGCGGATTGTAATATCAATAAGATCCTGACGATCGAAGCTTCCGGCATCGGAATTGCCTGCATCACGGCTCAGTATTTCAACGTGCCGATCGTATTCGCCAAAAAGAAGCAGAGCATCAATCTCGACGGCGAACAATACACGACCAAGGTGCAGTCTTTTACACATCAGAAAACCTATGATGTTATACTTTCAAAAAAATATCTCGGGCCTTCAGACCGCGTCCTTATCATCGACGACTTCCTCGCAAACGGCTGTGCCGTAAACGGACTTATTGAAATTATAAATGAAGCAGGCGCCACCCTTGAAGGTGTCGGTATCGTAATTGAAAAAGGCTTCCAGGACGGCGGAAAGGAAATCCGTGCCCGCGGCATTAACGTCAAATCACTCGCTATCGTCAAGTCCATGACCGATCATGACATTGAATTCGAGGAACAGGATAGCTGATTTTTCTTCACGGTAATTTCCGCCGATGCGAAAGGTCGAAATCTTTGCGTAATCCCATCGGAACATCAGAGGAGGTTATCAAATTCCGGACCGCGGTCTCTCGGAACGGGCTTTCACGGAAGAGGAATATTCGGTCGGCGTCATACCCGTCACTTTCCTGAACTGCCTTGAAAAATAATGAATAGAGGTATAGCCGAGTTTTTCGGCAATCTGCGTGAAGTTAAGCTGTCCGTCCCGGATCATCTGCTTCGCGCTTTTTATTTTAATAAGTACAAAATATTTCTCAATTCCCACCCCTTCGCGCTCATTAATCATCTTCTGCAGCTTTGACCGGCTGTACAGATTGTCCTTGCAGATACGGTCTATCGTAAGTTTTTCCTGCAGATGCTTTTCCAGATAATCCGTGATACGCACAAAAATCTCTTCGTCGCTTCGTTCTTTCGAGGTCTTTGAGAGCGGATCCGTGCTGACCTTTTTATGCGCCACAAGCGGATTGGAATACCTTCTTACAAGATGGATCAGAAATTCCTGCAGATAAAGCTTAATCAGCTGCTCCGACGCAAAAGGGGCATTTTCCCCCCGGATCATTCCCTGGCTGTAGGGATCGTCCAGCGGATTGGAAAACGTCGCCCTCGCCTCTATGACGATTTCCGCCAGAAGGTTTCTCTCAAGAGAATCAAGCCTCAGCACTTTATTCCGGAAAAAATTCATCGGATGTGAATTACAGGTAAATGAAATTACCACCAGATCCGGTGCCACGACGCCATTAGCTGTTACACGGTGGAATTCATTCGGCTTGTGAAAAGCGATATCGCCTTTCTTAAGCGTAATCGGCGTCCTGTCGGCCATGATATTGACTTCTCCCTTATATACATATATAAATTCCCAGAAATCATGAGATTCCCCCGCAAAATCGAAATCGGACATATATTCAAAATAGTGGATCGTATAAATCTCATTAATATAAAATGAGGTTATAAGAGGCGTACTCTGATACATTTCTTCTCCTTAAGGTCAATTTGTGCACATTGTACAGTGTCTTCCTTAAATTCTGAGGTTATCATAACAAATACTTTTAAAAAGTGCAAATAAATAGTGAAATCAGATAAATAAGTCCAGTATTTTTTATGATATCGTAGAAATCACGAAGGGACAGGCTAAAATGAACCGGCATATAACAGCAGGCCGCCGGAGCATAAAGCACCCGATTTCACAAGAATACAGACGAAGGCAGTCATCTTAAGTATCAGGATATAGAAAAGGAGGAGAAAGATGAAAAAGAGATTTCTCAGTGTTTTACTGGCAGGCGCAACGGCAGCAGCTATGCTGGCCGGATGCGGAGGCACTTCTGCTTCAACCTCAACGGCAACAGCATCAAGCGCATCCTCAAAAGCTTCTTCAACGGCAGCGTCTGCAGCAACCGCTTCCGGATCCACAGCTTCGGACAGCACCCTTGTCTACTGGTCTATGTGGGATGCCGCAGAACCCCAGGCCAAAGTCATCCAGGATGCCATTGCGCAGTACACAAAGGATACAGGCGTCCAGGTAGATGTTGAATTCAAGGGCCGCACCGGCATCCGTGAAGGGCTCGAGCCCGCACTCGAAGCCGGGCAGCACATCGATATGTTCGACGAAGACGTCAACCGCGTCAACGGCACCTGGGGAAAATATCTGCTGAGCCTCGAAGATATGGCGAAGGACTATGAAGCCGCCTACGGCAATGCAACGCTTTTCTCCATTGCACGCACGGCAGCCGGCGGAACACTGAAATCCATTCCTTATCAGCCGTCGATCTTCGGTTTCATGTATAACAAGGATCTTTTCGATAAGGCCGGCATTACGGCTGCACCGACAACCTGGGCTGAACTTGACGCAGCCTGCGCTAAGCTCGTCGCAGCAGGTATCACTCCGATTACTGCAGATGACGCTTATATGACAAACTTCACCGGCTATCATCTTGCAAGGCTCGTCGGGCAGGACATGGTTAAAGAAATCGTCACCAACGGCGAATGGGATAATCCGGCCGTTCTTACGATGGCAAACGATTTTGCTGATTTTGCCTCTAAAGGGTATTTCTCAAAGAGCATCGCTTCCAATGTTTATCCTGCAGGGCAAAATCAGGAATTCGGCGCCGGAGATGCTGCAATGATCATCTGCGGAACCTGGCTTCCGAACGAAATCAAAGATGTCACAGGCGACAGTTTCAACTGGGGATATTTCAATTATCCGACCGTTGACGGCGGTAAAGACGACAATACCGCTAACAACATCAGCAATCAGGTACTGGCTATTGAAAAAGATTCCAAGCTTTCAAAAGAAGCTTTCCAGCTGATTACTTACATCACGACGGGAACCTATGATAAAGAAATGGTCACGGAAGCCCTGTCCATACCGACTGATAAAGCGAATTCTGATGCATGGCCGAAACAGCTTACAACAGTCAAAACCTTCTTTGATGCGACAAAAACCTATTACGACTGGGCCTGCGACGTTGAAGCCAATAACAATGTGACACCGGCAATCAAAGAAAACACAACCAATCTTCTGGCCGGCACCATCACGGCTGAGAAGTTCGTAGAAAATATGAAAGCAGCCGGTAAGTAAAACACTCTTATGATGTTCCTGCGGCTCCCCGAAGGGAGCCGCATCTAAAGAGAATGCACAGGATTGGGGGAAGGACATGAATAAGAACAGAAAATTCATCATAGGATTCCTGGCGCCGGCCGTTATCATGTTCATACTGGTATTCCTTTATCCGATTATCCGCACGCTCATGATGAGCTTTTTCAAAATCGATTCCGTTACAGGCGGCATTGAAACCTGGAAATTCGAAGGTCTGTCCAACTATCAGGCTTTAATAACCACTCCCGTTTTCCAGACTTCCATGTGGAACCTTTTCCGGATCTGGTTCTTCGGCGGCATTATCGTACTTTCATTTTCCCTTCTTCTCGCTGTTATCTTAACGAGCGGAATACGTTTCAAGAAATTTTTCAGGGCTGTCATCTATCTTCCTAATATCGTATCAGCCGTAGCGCTTGCCACTATGTGGCTGCAATATGTTTACAGTTCAAAATTCGGTCTTCTCACTACTTTTTTCAATGCAATCGGACTCAAGTCCGCAGCTGCAACGCAGTGGCTTGACAGCGGCCATAAATTCCGGGCTCTCCTTTTGGCCTACTGCTTTGGCATGATCGGCTATCATATGCTGATCTGGCTGTCCGGTATCGAACGCATAAGTCCGGATCTTTTCGAAGCGGCTCATATTGACGGTGCAAATAAGCCTCAGCAGTTCTGGTATATCACACGTCCGCTTTTAAAAGGCATCTTTAAGACGAATATTACGATGTGGTCCGTCACATCTGTTGCATTTT
This sequence comes from Lachnospiraceae bacterium UBA1066, assembly GCA_002316215.1. Lineage (GTDB taxonomy): Bacteria > Bacillota > Clostridia > Lachnospirales > Lachnospiraceae > Chordicoccus. The sequence goes on from DCDB01000128.1 coordinate 4,234, forward strand.
TTGTATGGTCGCAGCTCTTTTCAACGGTTACGGCCGATACACAGACAATCGTTCCGATGGTGTATATGTACATGCAGACCTTCGGCGCCGGCAATACCGTTACGGAGAGAAATGCCGGCTTAGGCGCCGCAGTAGGCGTCATCCTCTGCATCTGCGTCATTGTCATCTTCACACTTACCAACCGTCTCATTAAAGAAGACGACCTGGAATTCTGAGAAAGGAGGCTCCGAAAATGAAAGAAAAGAGGGAACGTGTTCCTGTCAACTGGCATAAGGAGCTCCGCCTGCTTCCGGGCTATATTGTTGTGATTCTCTGGGTTCTCTTTACCTTTGTTCTTCTGGGATGGGTATTTGCAGCCAGCCTTTCTAAGACTGCTGATATCTTCAAGAATAGGGTGTTCTCCTTTCCGACCGGTCTTCATTTTGAAAACTACATCAAAGCCTGGGGAGCGTCAAATGTTTCTACATTCTTTACGAACTCTCTTGGCTATTCCTTCATTTCGTGCGCGCTTCTCATCCTGATCTGCGCACCGGCTGCCTATGTCCTCGCCCGCTTCGCCTTTAAGGGAAATAAGCTCATCCAGACAAGCTTTGTTTCCGCCATGGGCGTTCCGGTCATCATGGTCGTCCTGCCGCTTTTTTCCGTCATTGCGCGGCTTAACCTGCTTTCTTCAACCTGGTCCAACCGTTTTGTCCTGGTCTTCCTGTACATCGGCATTAACGCGCCATATACAACCATCTTCCTCACGACCTTCTTCAGCAATATTTCAAGAACGTACGAGGAAGCTGCCACGATCGACGGCTGCACGCCTTCCGGGGCTTTCTGGAAAGTCATTTTCCCGATGGCGCAGACAGGTATCGTTACAGTAACCATCTTTAATTTTATCAACATCTGGAATGAATATTTTCTTTCACTCATTTTTGCAAACTCGGATAAGCTGCGTCCTGTCGCTGTAGGACTTTATTCCATGATCAGCGCAATGAAATATACCGGCGACTGGGCCGGAATGTTCGCAGCGGTCACGATTGTCTTCCTTCCGACCTTCATCCTTTACCTTTTCCTGTCGGAGAAAATAATCGGCGCCGTCACAGGCGGTCTCAAAGGGTAACAGACAAAAATCCAGAGGGGGAATCCTGATGAAGACACCAAGCAACGAACAGAAAATGAACGCTATTGGGCATTTCAGTTTCCGGGGCAGGCTTATTTCTTCCGATCCGTACGGCAACGGTCACATTAACGAAACCTATCTTCTTATTTTCGGCAGCGGTGACAGTCATCCGGAAAGAGCCATCCTGCAGCGCATGAATACGGAGATTTTCAAGCATCCTGCCGAGCTTATGGAAAATATCGGCAATGTCACCGCCTTCCTCAGGAAAAAGATTATTGCGGACGGAGGCGACCCGGAGCGTGAAACGCTTAATGTCGTACGGACAGTAGACGGTCTCCCCTATTATGCTGATGAAGACGGAAATTACTGGCGGGCATATCGCTGCATTGAGGACACGGTTGAATTCAATGCCATCAAGAATCCTCACAGTTTTTACGACAGCGGCGTAGCGTTCGGGCATTTCCAGTATCTTCTCTCCGACTACCCGGCGAAGACCCTGCATGAAACAATCAAAGGCTTTCACGATACGCTGCGGCGCTATGCGGACTTCGAGGCATCTATAAGACGCGATGCTTTCGGAAAGGCCCAGGGCGTCCAAAAAGAAATCGAGGCCATCCTGAGCCGCCGCTATCTGGCCGAATGCTTTGCAGAACATTTATCCAAAGGCGATGTCCCGGTCCGCGTCACCCACAACGACACGAAGCTCAACAACATCCTCTTTGATAAAAAGACTTCAAAGCCGATTTGTATTATTGACCTCGACACTGTTATGCCCGGCCTGGCTATGAACGATTACGGTGATTCCATACGTTTCGGAGCCAGCACCGGCGCCGAAGACGAAAGAGATTTAAACCTTGTGGAAATGAGCTTCCCGCTTTTCTCCGGCTACACGGAAGCCTTTATCAAGGGCTGTGCGGGAAAACTTACGGAAAATGAAATTCTCTTACTTCCACGCGGCGCACAGATCATGACTTACGAATGCGGCATGCGCTTTCTGGCGGATTATCTCGACGGTGACGTTTATTTTAAAACCAATTATCCCGGACACAATCTCGACCGGGCGCGCACGCAAATAAAACTCGTTGAAGATATGGAAGCAAAGTATGATAAAATGATGTCTGAAGTCGCAAAATACCTAAAATGATTCAAACGCCAAAAGTCAAAAAGTTTCCTGCTTTTTAAAACTTTTTGACCCTGTACGTGCGAAAGCTTAAGGCATCTTGAAAAATATATGAAAGGCTGTTAACGCCATGACAGATTATAAAAAAGCACAGAAAATACTTGAAGAAAATGATCAGGAACAGCTTCTCCGTTTTTACGGCGAACTTTCAGATTCCGAAAAAGAAGAACTGACAGAACAGATACTTACTTTGGATTTTTCCGTTCTGGCTTCCTTAATAGATAGAAATCGCCCGTCGCTCCGCGGAAAAATCTCCCCGCTTTCGGCAATGCAGATCGGGGATATCCAGAAAAACAGGGAACGCTTCACAAGAGAAGGCCTGTCTGTCATAAGAGCCGGGAAAACAGCCGCAGTACTCCTGGCCGGAGGCATGGGAACCCGGCTCGGAAGCTCCGGTCCCAAAGGGACATACGATATCGGAATTACGCGGCATGTTTTCATCTTCCAGTGTCTCTTTGAAAACCTCATGTCTTCCGTAAAAGAAGCGGATACATGGATCCATCTTTTCATTATGACCAGCAGCCGGAATGACACTGAAACACGCGAATTCATAAAAAGCCATAATTATTTCGGCTACAAACCCGAATATGTCACATTTTTCATTCAGGACGCGGCGCCGGCCGTCGATTTCAACGGAAAGATCCTTCTGGAAGAAAAATACAGAATCGCCACCTCTCCGAACGGCAACGGCGGCTGGTTTTCTTCGATGGTCAGAGCCGGGCTTACCGGGAAAATGCACGATGAGGGCATCGAATGGCTCAATGTTTTTTCAGTCGATAATGTTCTGCAGAAGATCTGCGAACCCTGCTTTATCGGTGCCGTCCTGCAAAGCGGCTGCGCCTCCGGCTCCAAGGTCGTCCGAAAAGCCGGTCCAGATGAAAAAATCGGCGTCATGTGCCTGGAAGACGGAAAACCATCGGTCGTAGAATACATCGAAATGACGGACGAGCTCCGGAACACCATGGACAAAAACGGCGAGCCTGCTTACAATTTCGGCGTCATCCTGAATTATCTTTTCAATGTAGCCGAACTTGAAAGAGTCCTGAGCAGGAAAATGCCTCTGCATTTGGCAAAGAAAAAAATACCCTTTATAGACGAAAAAGGCTTTCCGGTCATACCTAATGAGCCGAACGGGTATAAATTCGAGCTTTTCATCCTGGATCTTATCCATGAAATGCCCGGCTGTCTGCCGTACGAAGTCATGCGCAACAGTGACTTTGCTCCGATCAAGAATAAAACCGGAGTGGATTCTGTAGAAAGCGCAAGGGAACTGTGCCGGGTAAACAATATCGTTCTCTAAGCTATGCATGAGACATACGGCAGTTATAATCGCGTGCATTGTCCGTGGCTTGTTAATTTTCATACCATACGCGCAAGGATAGTCTGCCTTATTCTCTGAATGGCTTATAGTATAAAACTTTTCACATATAAACAAACAACTAATGAAAGGGAGGAACAAAAAATGAAGTATCTTCAAAGGCTTGGCAAATCTCTTATGCTGCCGGTTGCAACATTGCCGGTCGCCGCTCTTCTCATGGGAATCGGATATTGGATCGATCCCACCGGATGGGGCGCAAACAACGTTCTTGCTGCTTTCCTGATTCAGGCAGGCGGCGCACTTATCAACAATATGGCTATTCTTTTCGCTATCGGCGTTGCCGTCGGCATGTCCGACGACGGAGACGGAACGGCTGCTCTGGCCGGTCTCGTATCCTGGCTCATGATCACAACACTGCTTTCTACAAATACAGTTGCCATGTTCCAGAAGATCGATGCAACGGCAGTGAACGCTGCTTTCGGAAAGACGCAGACACAGTTTATCGGTATTCTGGCAGGCCTCATCGGTGCTTCCTGCTACAATAAATTCAAAGGTACGCACCTACCGGACTTCCTGTCCTTCTTCTCAGGAAAACGCTGCGTCGCCATTGTTACTGCCGGCGTTTCTCTCATTGCCGTCGTGATTCTATATTTCCTGTGGCCGGTCATTTACGGCGGTCTTGTAGCCTTCGGTGAATTCATGATCGGTGCGGGTGCAATCGGTGCCGGCGTTTACGGTTTCCTCAATCGTCTGCTTATCCCGTTCGGTCTCCATCATGCTCTCAACTCCGTTTTCTGGTTTGATGTCGCAGGAATAAATGATATCGGAAAATTCTGGGGCACAATGGAAGGCGGTATCCTCGGGCAGACCGGTATGTACATGACTGGTTTCTTCCCTGTCATGATGTTTGGTCTTCCTGCAGCTGCTCTTGCCATGTATCATACTGCCAAACCGGAAAATAAATCAACCGCAAAAGGCCTTCTTCTTTCCGCCGCCGTCTCTTCCTTCTTCGTCGGCGTTACGGAGCCTCTGGAATTCTCATTCATGTTCCTCGCTCCCGGGCTTTATGCAGTACATGCAGTCCTGACAGGCATTTCTCTTGCGATCTGCACACTGCTCCCTGTACGCTCAGGCTTCAATTTCTCCGGCGGCTTCGTTGACTGGTTCCTTTCATTTAAGGCTCCAATGGCTGAAAATCCCTGGATGATTCCGCTGATCGGCATCGTATTCGCTGTTATTTACTACTTCGTCTTCCGCTTCGTCATCATCAAATTCAATCTTAAGACTCCCGGGCGCGAAGAAAATACGGAAGAAGAGGAAAAGAAGATCGTACTTGCCAGCAATGACTATACGGCTATGGCAAAGATCATCCTCGAAGGCTGCGGCGGCGCTTCCAACATCAAGAGCATCGACAACTGTGTTACGCGCTTAAGGCTTGAAATCAAAGATTATACTAAGATAGATGAACGTCTGATCAAGAGTTCCGGCGCACCGGGTGTTATCCGTCCGGGGAAAAATTCCCTGCAGGTCATCATCGGAACTAAAGTTCAGTTTGTCGCAGATGAATTCAAGAAACTTGTAAACAGTGCTTCATAAGATACATCCTTACGCATCTACTGTTTGAGCGGCAGGATCCCGGTTTCCTTTTATCCATACAGAAACCGGATCCTGTTTTTTTATTGGCAATTCTTTTTCAGAGGTTGAGCAGTTCTTAGAAACAGGATATAATAAATACATATATTAAACAGTCTTACTTCCAGGCCGGAAGTTTTTCGACTTTTATGATGCTTCGGATTGCTCCATCGCTTCGCGATTCCTGCAATCCTCATCATATTAATAATTTTCCACAGAAAGGTTATCTCATGGATCAAGTTGCTGTTTTAATTCCCTGTTACAATGAAGCATTAACAATAGAAAAAGTCATAAGCGATACGAGAAAATATCTGCCTGAAGCGGTCATATACGTATATAACAATAATTCAACGGACAATACGGCAGCGATTGCCAAAAGGGCCGGTGCCATCGTACGCAATGAATATATGCAGGGCAAGGGCAACGTCATCCGGAGAATGTTCCGTGAAGTCAATGCCAGATGTTATCTCATGGTCGACGGCGACGATACTTATCCGATGCAATCCGCGCCTCAAATGGTAGAAAGAGTTCTCAAGCATCAGGCGGATATGGTTGTTGGCGACCGTCTCTCTTCAACTTACTTTACAGAAAATAAAAGGCCTTTCCATAACTTCGGTAACTCAATGGTCAGATCCAGCATCAACCGCATGTTTAAAAGCAACGTCCGTGATATCATGACCGGATTCCGCGCCATGTCCTATGACTTCGTTAAAAGCTTTCCCGTCCTTTCAAAAGGTTTCGAGATCGAAACTGAAATGACGATTCATGCCGTCTACTACAATATGCAGATTGAAAATATTATTGTCCAGTACCGTGACCGCCCCGACGGCAGCGTATCGAAATTAAATACTTATAAAGACGGATTCAAAGTAATAGGGACCATCCTCAGCCTTTACAAGGATTACAGGCCCATGAGTTTCTTCGGATGGATTTCCCTGATACTGTTTTTACTTTCAGCAGGGTTTTTCATTCCCGTCTTCAACGATTATCTTCGCACAGGAATGGTCTTAAAATTTCCCACACTGATCGTCTGCTGTTTCGTCATGCTGGCTGCCTTTCTTGCCATGTTTGCCGGTCTCATTCTTTCTAATATGGAAAAACAGAACCGAAGAGACTTTGAAATAAACAGAATCCGGCTAAACCGGAAATAAGCGTCTTCTATCTTTCATGGCACAAAAAAATGTCCTGTTTTCAGGACATTTTTTATTTTACAGCCTTCTCGCCGGATTTCAACCGTATTCACGCCATCTTCCGGCCTTTGCCTTATCGGATTTCATCAGGATTCCCGGCATCTTCCAATCCGGTTTTTTCCGGATTTCCGCCTCATTCATATTGGAAATACGTATTAAATTTCATATGGTTTGCCGCTTCAGCTTTCGAAAGGATCTGAGCACCTCCGAGCGAGTCACTGTTCGCCCCTGAGGCATCGATATATACCGTTTCATCTCCTAATTTTGCAGCGACAAGAACATATCCCGTCGTTTCCGTATATCCCCAGCTTCCGAATACAATATGTGCCTCCATTCCCGCGCGATGCAGGAGCTCACACAGTACTTTGGCATAGCCGTTCGTATCCGCCTCACCATCCGCTGCACAGGAAATATTTTCCCGGAAATAAACCTTCTCAAAGAGCTCATGCATAGTTGTAAGATCATTGGCGTCTTTTGCGAGATTTTCCGGTGCCTTCAGATTTTCTTTCATCCATGTAAGAAAATAAAGAAGCGCATCTTTCTCTCCGGCTCCTTCCGGGAGTCCTGACACAGCCTTTGAAAGCGCCTCTTCCGTTTTTGCCTGAAGATCCTGTAGCGTCTTCAGCCGGTCCGCATTGACCGCAGAAAGATCCGACGAAATCTGGTCTATATTCTGTACGGTTCCGTCATCGGCATAGCTCCCTTGCTCATCAATGCCTTCAGCCGGATACAGGAAAAGGATCGCCTTGGCAATAGTGCTGTCTGTAATTTTCAGAAGGTCGCTGTCCGTTTTCTTCACATAGACATTATTTTCCGTCATCGGGACGTCGACAATTGCATAAAAAGCTGACAGATCCTCGTCATTCAGCGCGGCGACCACCCGCGTATATTCCGTTCCGTTCAGTTTCTCCGGAAACGTCACCACTCCGCCCTTCATCGATGCAATATCATCCTCAAGAAGCTTATAAGCTGCCTGCTCCCGGTCCGTAAGCTGTGAGTAATAGAAAGTATCCTTCACATTTTCCGTCTCGCGCGCCTCATTCGGAAGTCCCGTAACATAGGCCTCATGCTCCTTCTTCGCCATCGAATGTCCGACAGCCGAGAATACGGCAATGGCTGCGCAAAAAATCAGGACGCCGAACCAAAATTTCTTATGCTTTTTAAAATGAAAAAAGTCACCGATCGCGGCCATAATACCATCGGCTCCGCTTTTCCCCTTATTCTTCTTAATTCCGCCGCTGCCCTGTCCCTGCGCCATACCCCACCCATATCCTTCATCATCTTTAGACTTTTGACACTTGCTGTATAACGCTACGGATTGCTCCATCGCTTCGCGATTCCCGCAATCCTTTAAACATTCGGAATCCGCTAATTTACTTCGTAAATTGCTTCTTCCTCATGTTTTGGCGTGTCCAAGGTCTAAAATTTTTTCCTGCAAGCAGGAAAATTTTAGACTTTTGACACTTGCGTTATACAAATTTTACCGCACATGAGGGCGAGCGTCAAACAATTCCCACTTTTTCCTGCGGGCATGTTATAATCAGGTAGAAAGTGAGGAATTTTACGTTATGACGAAAGAAGAATTTAAAGAACTTTCCGGCAAAAAAACCCTTCTGCTTGACGGTGCAATGGGGACAAATCTCATGCTCCGCGGCATGCCAAAGGGTGTCTGCACGGAAGAATGGCTTACAGAACATCCTGACATTCCCGAAGCCCTGCTCTCCGAATATGCCGCAGCCGGATCGGACATTATTTATGCTCCTACCTTCGCGGCAAATCCGATTGCTCTTGCGCGCTTCGGATTTGCAGACCGCACAGAAGAATTCTGTAAAAAGCTTGTCCGGATTGCAAAAAAAGCTTCCGCCGGACGCTGCCTGATTGCAGGAGATCTCACGATGACCGGAAAAGCAGATGCTTCTTATGAAGAACTCCTGGATGCTTACGTCCGCCAGATCTCTGCCCTTTCTGCTGAAGGCGTCGATCTTCTGGCTGCCGAAACCATGATGTCGGAAAATGAAGCCACGGCGGCCTGTGACGCCGCTTCTCAGTTTCCCGGGCTTCCGCTTATGGTTACCATGACTGTCGAAGCTGACGGCTCGCTTCTTGCCGGCGGCAATGTCTTTGACTGCCTGCCCGTTTTTGAAGCAATGGGAGCTGATGCCGCCGGCATCAACTGCTCCGTAGGTCCGGATCAGCTCGAATCCGTCATCCGCGGAATCCGTGAATACCTGTCAATTCCCGTCATCTGCAAACCGAATGCCGGAGTACCTGTAATCGACGAAAAGGGACATGCCGTTTACGGCATGGGGCCGGATAGCTTTGCAGAAGCCATGCTGCGCCTTATAGACGCCGGAGCCGGAATCGTCGGCGGCTGCTGCGGTACGACGCCGGAATATATCAAATTGCTGAGAGAAAGGATAGATAGATAAAATGACCGACGTAAACAATCAGGAGGACAAGAAGCTCGCTCTCCTTATCGATTCCGATAACGTCTCTTCCAAATACCTGAACGGAATTTTTGACGAACTTTCGCAGTATGGTATCATCACATACCGTCGGATCTACGGCGATTTTACGACATCCGCAAATGCGCGATGGAGCGATAAACTCCTTGAAAAATCCATCATCCCGATTCAGCAGTTTTCAAACACAACCGGAAAAAACGCAACCGACTCCGCCCTCATCATTGATGCCATGGATCTTCTGTACAATTCCAATGTCGACGGTTTCTGCATCGTCTCTTCCGACAGCGATTTCACGCGTCTGGCCTCCCGTCTCCGAGAATCCGGAAAAATGGTCATCGGCATGGGTGAAAAGAAAACACCGGATTCCTTCCGTGCCGCCTGTACCGTTTTTACCGAACTTGAAAACCTTCTTGAAAATGACACCACGCCTGCAGCCGTCAGCGCTACGAATAAAGAAGCCATCCAGGCCGATATCATTAACATTATCACCCTGAATGACAATAAGGGCAAAACAACAGGATCCGGTGAAATCGGGAGTAAGCTTCAGAATAAGTATCCTGATTTCGATATCCGTACCTTTGGCTACAGCCAGCTTTCAAAGTTTCTTGAAGATATTCCCGGCATTAAGGTTCTCAAAGAAAACAACACGATCAATGTCGCTCTGAGGGAAGAAAAAACCGATGAGGACAGCACGGTCCGGGATATCATCGACATTATAAAAAGACATGGCCGCGAACCGATCGCACTTTCCACACTGGGACTGGAAATCCGCAAAAAGCACAAGAATTTCAATGTCAAGCTCTACGGCTATTCCCAACTCTACAAATTCATCGACAGCATTCCGGGTCTTACGGTAAGCGGTGACAAAACAGACCGCAAGGTCACCTGCACAAGATAAATTCCTTTGCACAAAGGTTGCGTGCGCAAGATAAAGTCCTTTGCACAAAGGTCACCTGCACAAGATAAATCCCTTTGCGCAAAAGTTGCCTGCACATGATAAAGTCCTGTGCGCAAGAATCTGCAAAAGCCTGAATAAACGAGGGCAGAAAGATTGCTTAACGCTTATCTTTCTGCCCTGTTTTATGTGAACTATCCAAATCGCCTAAACATCTTACGCAAAATGCCAAAGTAAACATACCGCCTTATGCAGCCCATCCGGAACTGCCGCCCCCTGTGCAGAAGTTCCAGACCCGCCGCAGCATCCTGTGCAGAATTTCCAGACCTGCGAAGCATCCTGTGCAGAGGTTTAGACCTGCCGCAGCACCTGCAGAATATAGAATTTGAGATAGGAAGTTTCATCCGCGCCGAGAAGAATCGGATGGTCGGGAGCCTGCGTCCGCGCCTCAACCTGACGGATCCGTACGTGTGCTTCGCGTGCTGCATCATACAGCATACGTTCAAACAATTCTCTCGTCATAAAATGAGAACATGAGCATGTCGCAAGAAAGCCGCCGTCCTTAACAATTTTCATACCGGCCTTATTTATCTTGCGATACCCTTTTTCGGCGCTTTTGACATTCTGACGTGTCTTCGCAAAGGCCGGCGGATCTAGAATTACAACATCATATTCCTCCCCCTCCGCTTCCATCGCAGGCAGAAGTTCCAGAAGGTCTGCCGTTTCAAACCGCAGATCACATTTTGGCTTTACTGTACATCCGGCATCCTTCCTGGCAGCATCTTTTTCAGGATCTGTATCAGATGGAAATTGCGGAAAACCATTCAGTTCTGCATTTTTCCGGGCCTGCAGGATTGCACTATCCGATGCGTCCACGCCCAGGACCCGGGCAGCCCCTGCCATCGCGGCATTTAACGCAAATGAACCCGTATGGGTAAAGCAGTCAAGGACACGGGCTCCAGTGCAGAGCTTTCGGATGGCTGCACGATTGTATTTCTGATCCAGGAAAAAACCGGTCTTCTGCCCTTCAGCGACGTCAACGAGATAGTGCACGCCATTTTCCGTAATCGGCACCTGCGTATCAAAAGAAGGGCCTATAAATCCCTTTATACGCTCCAGACCCTCTTTCGTACGTTCCTTTGCATCGCTCCGTTCATAAACGCCGCGAATCACAATTCCGTCATCCGCAAGTATCTCTTTCAGAAGACTTATGATTCTTTCCTTCAGCCGGTCAATACCCAATGCCAGCGATTCCACGACAAGTACATCTTCATATTTATCAATTGTTATTCCTGGTAAAAAATCTGCTTCTCCAAAAACAAGGCGGCAGCTCGATGTATCAACCGTCTTTTTCCGGTATTCAACCGCATCCTTCAGACGTTTCCGTAAAAAGGCATCGTCGATGCAGTCTTCCTGATGACGTGTCAGCATCCGGATCCTGATTTTCGAATTTGTGTTAATATAACCTTTTCCGAGAGGATAACCGTCAAAATCACGGACCTTCAGAATGTCTCCATTTTCAAAGTCTCCCTCGACGCCGGAAATTTCGTTATCAAATATCCAGGCACCTCCTGATTTCAGAAGACGTCCCTCACCCTTTTTTAGTGTTACTGCAGCATCTTTTTCCGCCATATTCATCCACCCATATTCATGTTAGTGCAGTTTAGCCTCCCGGACGGCCGCCGACTGCCTGTTTCTGTTCAAATTATGCTTATCTCTGCACATTTTTTAAAGTATTTCACACATTTTTCACAAATGTGTGCTATATTAAAAGAGTGCTGAAGCATAGCAGCACACACTTTTTCAAACGTTAGTGATGAACTAACATCCCTGGAAGGCCGCCACCCCTCATAGGCGGCCTTCTGCATGTCATTCTTTATTTTTTCTTTTTCCCGCAGCCGGTCTTAGGCGTCTCCGGCTTTCCCCTGGGCTATGCGCAGCTTTTCCACTGGTTGTACCCGGCTTTTTCCTCACCTATTTTCTGTTTTTTCACGGCAGCACTCCCTGCTCCCGTCCGTCATGCTTCCTCACTTACAAGATCATAATTGACCGGTGTATAAAAGAGTTTCTTTATTCGCTCAGGCTCGTGCGTACGTCCGAGAATCCACATCAGTTTCGTAACGATGGCTTCATAAGTCATATCAAAAGCTTCGAGAACACCGTAGCGCTCCTTAATATGAAGGCCTACTCTGTAAATCGTCATATCCGATCCTTCATGGGGCACCTGCGTCGTCACAACAAGCACCTTTCCGGATGCTGTCCATTTTCCGATTTTCTCACCGAATTCATCTTCCGAAGCAGCTTTCCCGCCGGCCTCGCCGTAT
>DCDB01000283.1 GCA_002316215.1 Lachnospiraceae bacterium UBA1066
TTTATTATACTTTGTTGGTAAAACCTTGTCAATTTTTCATTTGACGGAATATAATGTGAGAAGCGGTCAAAAATGTATATACTGGTAATGAGTACCGGCGAATCGCACAGCGACGGAGCAATCCGGAGCGTCACAGGTGTCAAAAGGTTCTTTTGATATCCAAATCATTTTAATAAAAAAAAGATCAGATTGGCGGGAGTTTGGGAATGATATTAAATATTCAAAAGGTGAGCAAGACATTTCCCGGAAACGAAGTTCTTAAGGAGGTGTCCTTTCATATAGAAGATCACGAGAAGGCTGCTCTTGTCGGTGTAAACGGAGCGGGAAAGTCGACGCTGCTTAAGATTATTATGGGGCTTATGCAGCCGGATTCCGGCATGGCCGTACTCTCAAGAGATAAAAAGATCGGATATCTTGCGCAGCATCAGGAGCTGACGGGCGATATGACAGTTTTTGAACAGCTTTTGACCGTGAAGAGGGAGCTTCTCAAGCTTTCCGAACAGATGCATATTTCGGAAAAGCTTATGGCCTCTCTTTCCGGAGACAGCCTGCACAGGGAAATGGAAGCCTATGCCCGTATGACAGAGGAATATGAAAGGGGAGGCGGATACGCTTACCGCAGCGAAGTGACAGGCGTTCTCAAAGGCCTGGGCTTTTGCGAAGAAGATTTTGATAAGAAGGTGGGTACGCTTTCCGGCGGCCAGAAGACGCGCGTTGCTTTAGGACGTCTCCTTCTTACGGCTCCGGATATTATCCTTCTCGACGAACCGACGAACCATCTGGACATGAATTCAATTGTCTGGCTGGAGGGTTATCTTATGAATTATAAGGGTGCCGTGCTGATCGTATCGCATGACCGTTATTTTCTGAACCGCGTCGTGACGAAGGTTATTGAGATCGACCGCGGCGAATCTTTCGTCTATTCCGGAAATTATGACGCTTTCAGCCGGAAGAAGGCTGATATGCGGCACGCTGAAATGGCAGCTTATGCCAAGGCCCAGGCGGAAAGACAGCATCAGGAGGAAGTTATTACCAAGCTTAAATCCTTCAACCGCGAAAAGTCCATAAAACGGGCGGAAAGCCATCAAAAAATGCTGGATCGCATCGATATGCCGGATAAGCCCGCCGCCGATGAGGATGTCATGGAGCTGAAATTCACCCCCCGTTTTGAAAGCGGAAATGATGTTCTTTCGGTAGAGGGGCTTTCCAAGAGTTTTGACGGTATCAGCCTTTTCCGTGATATTTCATTTGAAATTAAAAAGGGCGAACACGTCGCCCTGATCGGGAACAACGGAACAGGAAAATCAACCATCCTGAAAATTCTTAACGGGCTTCTTTTGCCGGATACCGGCTTCTTTAAGGCCGGCGCAAATGTAGAAATCGGCTATTACGATCAGGAAATGCAGGTTCTTGATATGGACAAGACGATCTTTGAGGAGATTTCCGACGACTATCCCGAACTTACCAATACGAAAATCCGCAACTATCTCGCAGCCTTCCTGTTCACTGGAGAAAGCGTCTTCGAATATATCCGGGACTTAAGCGGCGGTGAGCGGGCCCGCGTCTCTTTATGCAAGCTTATGCTGTCGAGTGCTAATTTTATCATTCTGGATGAACCGACCAACCATCTTGACATAAACTCCAGGGAGATTCTGGAAAGCGCTATCAATTCTTACGAAGGAACGCTCCTCTACGTCTCCCATGACCGTTATTTTATCAATCGGACAGCGACGCGTATCCTTGACCTGACGCATCGTAAACTGCTGAATTACATCGGTAATTATGACTATTATCTTGAAAAAAAAGATACCGTGGAAGGACTTCATTTTTCCGATGAAGCATCCGGCGGTGATAATGCTTCGGAAACTGAAGCCAAGCAGGACTGGAAAGCTCAGAAGGAGGAACAGGCCAGGAAGCGCAAACTGGAAAATGATCTTGCGAAAGCTGAAAAGGAAATCGAATCTCTGGAAAATGAAGACAAAGGCATCGATGCTTCTTTTGAAGATCCCGAAATTGCCTGTGATGCCGAAAAATGCGTAAATTTAAGCCGCAGAAAAGAAGAAATCTCCCTGCGGCTTGAAGAGCTCTATGGAATTTGGGAAAAGCTTTCAGAAGAAAGCTGAATGACTTAAAGTCCGTCATCGTTTGTAAAAGACGGAACCGTAGATCTTTGCGAAAGCTCACTTCAAAGAAGCATCAAGATTAACACGGACAGCTTTGATGAAGTCCAGTGTGGAAAGCTTCACGGTCCTCGGCAGTGTCGAGATCAGAGTAAGATCCCCGGTCATCTGGCCGCTTTCGATGGTATCGGTCACCGCTTTTTCAAGCTTCATCGCAAAGTCAGAAAGTTCTGGATTTCCGTCGAGGTCACCGCGCTTTTTGAGTGCGCCTGTCCAGGCAAAGATTGTGGCGACAGAATTCGTCGAGGTTTGTTCGCCCTTCAGATACTTATAATAATGCTTTTGTACGGTTCCGTGAGCCGCCTCAAACTCAAACGCGCCGCTTGGGGAAACCAATACGGAAGTCATCATCGCCAGGGATCCGAAAGCTGAAGAAAGCATATCTGAAAGGACATCTCCGTCATAATTTTTAAGAGCCCAGACAATTCCGCCCTCGCATTTCATGATACGGGCAACAGCGTCGTCAATCAAAGTATAGAAATAGGTGATGCCGGCTTCTTTAAATTTATCCGTAAATTCTTCTTCGTAGATTTTTTCAAAAATTTCCTTGAAATCGCGGTCATAGGTTTTTGAAATTGTATCCTTTGTTGCGAACCACAGATCTTCTTTTAATGCGAGCGCATAGGTAAAACAGCTTCTTGCAAAGCTTTCAATGGAAGAATCCAGATTGTGGATTCCCTGGATGATGCCGGGCCCCTTGAAATCAAAAATTGTTTCCTGAATTTTGGTTCCATCTTCAGCCGTAAAGACAATTTCAGCTTTCCCGGCTCCAGGCACACGGATTTCGGCGTTGCGATAGACGTCCCCGTAAGCGTGTCTGGCAATCGTGATCGGCTTTTTCCAGTTCTTTACACAAGGATCAATGCCGCGCACAAGGATCGGCGTACGGAAAACCGTGCCGTCCAGTATAGCCCGGATCGTTCCGTTCGGGCTTTTATACATTTCCTTAAGCTTGTACTCTTCCACTCTGGCCGGATTCGGTGTGATCGTCGCGCATTTAACGCTGACGCCATACTTAAGATTTGCATTTGCAGCATCCGCCGTCACCTGATCATCCGTTTCGTCCCTGTGTTTAAGGCCCAGGTCGTAGTACTCCGATTTCAGGTCAACATAAGGCAGAATCAGTTCGTCCTTAATCATTTTCCAGATGACCCTCGTCATCTCATCGCCGTCCATCTCAACAAGCGGCGTCGTCATTTGAATTTTTTCCATCTGCAATCCTCCTCGTATCTCGATAGAATCGTTACAAGACAATACACACAATTTCCGTGATTCCTCATCCCCCGGGCTTCGAATAATTCAGTCGGTCAGCTTCACGCCTCTTACACTTAGCGCCTGCTCCGTCTGGCGGAACATCTCCTCATTCGTGATAACTGTCACGCGGCCGCCTTCGTACTGAGCATCCACCCAGGCTTTTACATCTGCAACAATATCCGACTTCTTATCAACATATTTTTCTTCCGTAAGCTTATAATGCCGGTTGATCCAATGCGCGATCCCGGCCAGTCCGGACGTATTGGAAATAGCGACATCCGCCGGGCGCTTAAGAAATTTGTCCGTATCGAAAATGTTGTAAATTTCTTCATTTTTCAGAAGTCCGTCGGCGTGGATGCCGGCTCTCGTGACATTGAAATTGGAACCGACAAACGGAGTCCTGGACGGAATCCGGTAGCCGATTTCTTTCTCGTAGTATTCGGCAAGATCCGTAATAACGCGTGTATCCATACCGTCCAGTGTACCGCGCAGCTGAGCATATTCGAAAACCATCGCTTCAAGCGGAGTATTTCCTGTCCGTTCGCCGATACCGAAAAGCGAACAGTTGACGCCGCTGGCGCCGTAAAGCCATGCGGTCGTCGAATTGGAGACTGCCTTATAGAAATCGTTATGGCCGTGCCACTCAATCAGCTCCGACGGAACGCCGGAATGTGTCATAAGGCCGTAAATGATGCCCGGAACGGATCTCGGGATCACGGAGCCCGGGTAATTGACGCCGTAGCCCATGGTGTCGCAGGCACGTACTTTAATCGGAATACCGTACTGGTCGCGCAGCTTCATGAGTTCCAGGCAGAACGGAATGACATAGCCGTAAATATCGGCGCGCGTAATATCCTCGAGGTGGCAGCGCGGGCTGATCCCCATCTCCAGGCATTCTTTTACGATGGAAAGATAATGCTCCATTGCCTCGCGGCGTGTCATGTGCATTTTATAGAAGATATGGTAGTCAGAACAGGAAACCAGAATGCCGGTCTCGCGCATGCCCATGGCTTTGACGAGCTCGAAATCCTTTTTGCTGGCACGGATCCAGCTGGTTACGCGTGGGAATTCATAACCCCGGTCCATACATTTAACAACGGCGTCGCGGTCTTTTTTATCGTAAAGGAAAAATTCGCACTGGCGTATTTTCCCTTTTGGACCGCCGAGCTTATGGAAATAGTCGTAAATTGTAACAATTTGTTCTGTGGTATACGGGGCGCGCGACTGCTGCCCGTCACGGAAAGTCGTATCGGTAATCCAGATATCATCCGGCATATGATGGGGAACAATACGGTCATTGAAAGCGATCTTCGGGACTTCATCATAAGGAAAAAGGTTGCGGAATACGTTCGGTGTGTCTACATCGACGAGCGGATACATATGCTCTTCGAGTTCAAGGAGATGCGTATTGTGATTCATTTTTACCGGTCTGTTTTCATTTTCCATAATTTCTCCTCCTTAAAAATGATAATTCGTGCTCAAGAGGCTTATTTAACGACGCCCTTAACGTCAGGAACTGCTGAAAAATCCGCAATTCCGAGGATACAGTCATGAAGCAGGATTAACGCATGCTGAGCGGACTGAGTACGTATTTTTTCACGGCTCCCGGAAAGATTCAGTTTCTTGACAGCCGTCCGGCCGCCGATACAGCATGCAATATACACGAGGCCGACCGGCTTTTCCGGCGTTCCGCCGCCGGGGCCTGCTATCCCTGTAGTTGCAAGGCAGACATCGGTTCCGCTGTTCTTACACCCATGGGAAGCCATTTCGAACGCTGTCTCCGGGCTCACGGCGCCGTGGGCTTCGAGTGTTTCAGAATTGACTCCCAGGTACTTTTTCTTCGCTTCGTTGGAATAAGTAACAAGTCCCTGGAGAAAAACGTCGGAAGCTCCCGCAACTCCGACGATTCTGGAAGCCACCATTCCTCCGGTACAGGATTCTGCCGTCGTCAGCGTAAGTACGCGTTCTTTGAGCAGACGGACACAGGATTCTTCGAGCGTCTCCTCTTCATTTTCTGTAAAAATGCAGTTTCCGAAGCGTCTTTCGATTTCTTCCGTAAGCGGGAGAAGAAGTTTTTCCGCCTCGTCCGGTGTTCCGGCAGAAGCTGTTATCCTGATGTGGACTTCTCCGGTCTTCGCATAAGTCGCGATCGTAGGATTGGTCTGGCTCTGGATCAGGTCATCGATTCTGGCAGCTACCATGCTTTCTCCGAGATTGACAATTTTAACCGTACGGCTTACAATTGCATGCTTTGACTTCTTCATCAGATACGGCATGACCTGATTTTTGAACATTGGCCTGAATTCATTGGGAGGACCCGGTAGCAGGATTGCCGTTTTACCATGATCTTCCAGAATAATACCCGGCGCCTGGCCGTTGGCATTTTCCAGAAGAACAGAACCTTCCGGAACCATTGCCATCTTATAATTATTCTCAGTGAATTTTGCAAGGGGATTGGTATCCAGATATTTTCTTACGCTTTTAATAAGATGCTCTTTCGTTCCGGCATCCATGATAAGCTTTCTGCCGAAGACCCTGGCCGCAACCTCTGTCGTAAGATCGTCCGGCGTAGGTCCTAACCCCCCATTTATAAGAACGATATCTGCGCGTCCGAGTGCTGTCTTTATGGCCTCTTCCATCCTTTCGGGGTTATCCCCGACAACGGTCTGGTAATAGCAGGCCATCCCGGCTTCTGCACAGCCGGAAGCCATATAGACGGCGTTAGTATTTACGATATTACCGAGGAGTATTTCTGTTCCAACGCAAACAATTTCTGCGGTCATGCTTCTCCTTCCAGATCATATTCTGTAGCTTCTGTTATCCGTACCTTTATAAAATCACCGCTCTTTAGCTTTTTATCGGTCTTGATATAAACGCTTCCGTCGATTCCGGGGGCCTCGCCGTAGGTACGGCCTGTATATATGCCATCTTCCGAAGTCTCCTGGTCAATAACGGCCTCCGTACTGCTTCCGATGCGCTTCCTTCCGTTTTCAAGTGAAATCTTCTGCTGAAGGAGCATCAGTTCTCCGCGTCTTTTTCGGGCGGTTTTTTTCGGAACCTGAGGTTTCATTAAAGAAGCGGGAGTTCCTTCTTCGCGGGAATACGTAAAAACGCCGAGACGGTCGAACTTCATTTTCTCAACAAAGGAAAGGAGTTCTTTGTGATCATCGTCGGTTTCGCCCGGGAAGCCCGTAATCAGTGTCGTTCTTAAAATAATGTCCGGTATCTCCTCGCGGAGCGCGCCAATCAATATTTCGAGGTCTTCACGCGTGGTTCTCCGGTTCATTCTTTTCAAAACTTCATCGGAGGCGTGCTGGATCGGAAGATCCAAATAATGACATATCTTCGGTTCGTCGGCGATCGTTCGGATGAGTTCAGGATAAATCTCTTCCGGATAGCAATAGAGAATACGGACCCACTTAAGACCCGGTATCTCACAGAGCTTTTGCAATAGGATATGCAGAGACTTCCTGCCGTAAAGATCCGTTCCGTATATTGTAGTCTCCTGAGCCACAAGAATCAACTCCCGGACGCCGCCGTTTACAAGATCCCGCGCTTCATCTGTAAGCTCTTCCATAGGACGGCTGCGGTAATGTCCGCGGATCTTCGGAATAATACAGTAAGTACAGTTCTTGTCGCAGCCCTCTGCAATTTTTAAAAATGCGTGCCTTCCGCCGGTGGAAACCACTCTTTTCAAGACGGCTTTCCGGCTTTCGCTGGCATCCTTAATCAGAACAGTCTTTTTACCTTCGAAAGCAGCATCAACGGCATCGGCAATCCCTGAAATTCCGGTTGTTCCGACAATAGCGTCAACCTCCGGCATTTCTTTAAGAATTTCTTCTTTATAGCGCTGAGCCATGCATCCGGTGACGACGAGAACCTTAAGAGAAGCCGATTTCTTTAATTTTCCAAGAGAAAGGATCTCTTCAATGCTTTCTTTCTTAGCAGCGTCAATAAAACAGCAGGTATTGATTACAGCCGCTTCCGCACTTTTTTCATCATCGGTTATTTCATACCCCCGCTCAGAAAGAAGGGCCAGCATTTCTTCAGAATCGACAAGGTTTTTATCACATCCCAGGGATACTAAAAGTAACTTCATAAGTCTCCTCATATAAATAGGACAGGCGCCATAGGCTCCTATCCTTTTTTTCATTTATTCGAGTTTGAATCGTCGGGAAGGATTTTAACAACTCCCTTATAAACTTCGTCGACGGCAATGGACAGAGGCTTTCTTCCCTCAGCTTCTTCAATGAGGGGTTCGTCGCCTCCGATGATCTGGCGTGCTCTCTTGGAGGTCGCCATAACGATGGAATAACGGCTTGATACAACCGGGACAGTATCATCCTCAGCATCGGCATTAACCGCGGCAATCATTTCTTTATAAGACGGATGAATCATCATAATTTTATTCTCCTCTCTTTTAGCTGTTTGTATAAGACTGTTTCTG